>JBBIOF010000452.1:0-2945 GCA_037443505.1 Candidatus Rokuibacteriota bacterium | reverse complement strand
GGGTTGGCGTTCTGACATGACCGTCGTCAACTTAATTCACGAGAGTCATTAGCCCCTCGCCGGCGAGGGCGCGCCCGCCCCGCGGGCGGGCGCCACTGCGGGCGGCATCCGCGGGATCTCGCGCTTCAGGATCGCCACGCAGCGCGACTGCTCACGCGCCGTCAGCCGGCTCTCCGGCGCCAGGACGCTGACGGCGGCCAGCACGCGGCCCTCGTCGTCCAGCACGGGCACGGAGACCGCCGAGGCCCCGACCACCCGCTCGCCGGACGAGAACGCGAACCCCGCCCGGCGGACCCGGGCCAGCTCGGCCTCCAGCCGCTCCGCGCTGGTGATGGTGCGGCTGGTGATGGGCACGAGCCTCAGCTCGCGCAGCACCTGGGCCCGCTCCTCGTCCGGAAGGAAGGCCAGGAGCACCTTGCCGGCGGAGCCCACGTGCAGGGGCGCCCGCTGTCCCACGCCCGCCCGGTACGCGATCGCCTGGGGGCTCTCGATCTCCTCCACGCACACGCGGTCCGTGCCCACCCTCACGTGGACGGTGACCGTCTCCCCGGTTTCCCGGTTGATGCGCCGGAGGGGCTCGCGCAGCCGGTCCAGGAGGGTCCGGTACCCGCCGAGGCGCCGCGCGGCCAGGCGGAGCACGGCCGGCCCCAGCCCGTAGCGCCCCGTCTCGTCGCGCTCCACCAGGCCGGCCTTCGCCAGCGACACCAGCAGCCGGGTCACGGTCGCCTTGTGCAGGCCCAGGCGCTCGGCCAGCTCCACGAGCCGGAGGTCCTCCTCGGCGAGCGCCGCCAGGACAGCCGTGGCCCGCTCCACGGCCCGGACCGGGGGTACCCGGGGCCTCGGCTGGAGTTTCATGCAGCAAAACTCGGTTTCATGAGCGCGGCGCTACCGTAGTCGACCCGCGGCCGCCTGTCAACGGCGTCCCCGGGTCGAGCACGGCCCTGGCCGGCGGGGCCGGGGTCGGCGTATCCTCCTTGCGCCTCACCTCGCCGGACCGCCCGGGGGCGCTGCCCCGGCGGCGGCGCGAGGCGAGACCCGACGGAGGGGACATGGGAACGATGCGCGGGGCCGACCTGATCGCCGAGTACCTGGTGAAGGAGCGCGTGCCGTACGCCTTCGGGCTCTGCGGCCACGGGATCGTCGGGCTCATGGACGCCCTCGGCCGGCGGCAGGACCGGATCCGGATGATCGGCGTCCACCACGAGCAGGCGGCCGGCTACATGGCCGACGCCTACTTCCGCGTGACCGGCCGCCCGGTGGCCACCTTCACGTCGTGCGGGCCGGGCTCGGCCAACCTGGTCATCGCCCTGGCCTGCGCCATGATGGACTCCTCCGCGTTCGTGGCCATCACCGGCAACGTGCCCACCTCCCAGTTCAACCGCGGGCCCTTCCAGGAGACGTACCGGCACCACCAGGCGGACTTCCCCTCGGTCGTGCGGCCCTACGTCAAGCGCAGCTTCCAGGTGCCGCGGACCGACATGCTGCCGCTCGCGCTCCGCCAGGCCTTCAAGACGGCGGCGACGGGCCGTCCGGGGCCCGTGAACCTGGACGTCCCGCTGGACGTCTTCGTGGAGGAGGCCGGGGTCGCCGACGTCCCCGACCCCGAGGTCTGGTGGCGCGGCATCGACGACCGGTCCGCGCCGTCTCCCGAGGCGGCGCGGCGCGCCCTGGACCTCCTGGCCGGCGCGGAGCGGCCGGTCATCCTGGTGGGCAACGGCGCCGTGCTCTCGCGCGCGGCGACCGAGGTCCGGGCGCTGGCCGAGGCGCTCGAGATCCCCGTGGCGCACACGCCCCTGGGCGCGGGCCTGATGCCCGCCGACCACCCGCTGGCGCTCGGCGCCGTGGGGCGGAACGGCACCTACCCCGCGAACCAGGCGACCCGCAGTGCCGACGTCCTGCTCGGCCTGGGCACGCGCTTCGACGACCGCGTGAGCAGCGCGTGGGTCCCCGGCTACACGTTCGCCATACCCCCGACCCGCCTGATCCACGTGGACATCGACCCCGACGAGATCGGCCGCAACTACCCGGTGCACCTCGGCGTGAGGGCCGACGCGAGGACCTTCCTCCGGGCGCTCCTCGCGCTGCTCGGCCCCGGGCCGGCGAGGCACGCGCACGAGGCGTGGAGCCGGCAGGTGGCGGCGTGGCGCCGGGAGTGGGCGGAGTTCAACGACCAGCGCCACCACGCGGACGCGCGGCCGATCCGGCCAGAGCACCTGCTCCGGACCCTCCGCAAGGTCCTCCCCCGGACGGGCATCCTCGCCGTGGACGTGGGCGTCCACCACAACTGGGTCGTCCAGCAGTGGCCGGCGTACCTGCCGCAGACCCTGCTGCAGACCTGGGGGTTCGCGGCCATGGGATTCGCCGTGGCCGGGATCCTGGGCGCGAAGCTGGGCGCGCCGGACCGCCCGGCCGTCGCCCTCTGCGGCGACGGCGGCTTCCTGATGGCCTCCCACGCCGTCGCCACCGCGGTGGAGTACGACATCCCGGCGACATGGATCGTCTGGAACAACCACGGGTACGTGTCGATCCGCGATCTCCAGCTGGGGGCCTTCGGCCAGGAGACGACCACGATGTTCACCCGCGCGGGGGGCAGGGAGGCGTTCTCCCCCGACTACGCGATGCTCGCCCGCGCCTGCGGCGGCGAGGGCGTGCGGGTGACCGAGCCGGGCGACCTCGGCGACGCCCTCGAGGCCGCCATACGCTCGGAGCGCCCGACCGTCGTGGACGTCGCCGTGGACCCCACGGCGGCCCCCGTCGCCACGGGCACGTGGCGGCTGCCGCCGCTGCCCCACCCGGAGCCGAACTACCCGGCGCCGGCACTCGGGGCCGGGACCTGAGCGCGGCCACGGCGCTCCCTCGCCTCTTCTCCAGCGCCCGGCTGCCGGCCGTCGGCCTCGACGGGGACCTCGCCGCCGCGGGCCTCACTCTCCGGCGGGGCTGGTAAC
>JBBIOF010000451.1:0-2952 GCA_037443505.1 Candidatus Rokuibacteriota bacterium | reverse complement strand
CGCTCGGCGGCCGCCCCGCGTCCATGGCGCCCCCGCGACGCCGGCGCCGCTCAGGTGGCCTCGGCCACCGCCCGGACAGCGTCCGGGTTCTCCAGCGAGGAGATGTCGCCCGGCTCGCGTCCCAGGTAGGTCGCGCGGATCACCCGGCGCATGATCTTGGCCGAGCGCGTGCGCGGCAGGTCGCGGACGAACAGCACGCGCTCCGGCCTGAGCGCCTTGCCCATCTGGCGGGCCACCCGCTCGGCCAGCTCGGCGCGGAGCGCGTCCGAGGCGGTGTGGCCCGGCTTGAGCACCGCGAAGCAGACCACGGCCTCGCCCTTGACCTCGTGGGGCACCCCGATCACGGCGGCCTCGGCCACGGCGGGGTGGCCCACCAGGATCGACTCGACCTCGGCGGGGCCCAGGCGCTTGCCGGCGACCTTCAGGGTGTCGTCCGACCGGCCCTGGAGGAACCAGAACCCGTCGCCGTCGATCAGCGCCCAGTCGCCGTGCACCCACACGCCCGGCCACCGGGACCAGTACGTTTCCTCGTAGCGCTTGGGGTCGCGCCAGAAGCCCTGGGTCATCCCCGGCCACGGTCGCGTGATCACCAGCTCTCCCACCTGCCCGCGCACGGGCCGTCCGTCCTCGTCGAAGACGTCGGCCGCCATGCCCGGGATGGGCCCGGCGAAGGAGCACGGCTTCATCGGCGCGATGGGGAAGCAGCCGAGGATGCCGCCGGAGATCTCGGTGCCGCCGGTGTAGTTGGAGATGGGCAGCCGGCCGCCGCCGACCTGCTCGAACAGCCAGCGGTAGGGCTCGGGGTTCCAGGGCTCGCCCGTGGAGGCCAGGATGCGGAGCGAGGAGAGGTCGTGGGCACGCGGGTGCTGGGGTCCGTGGGGCATCAGGGCCCGCACCGCGGTGGGCGAGAGCCCCATGACGCTGATGCGGTGGCGCTCCACCAGCGACCACAGCCGGTCGGGCCTCGGGTGGTCCGGGACACCCTCGAACAGCACGCCGGTCGCGCCAAGGCCCAGCGCGGCCGTGATGAGCATCGGTCCCATCAGCCAGCCGAGGTCGGTGAGCCAGAACAGGCGGTCGTCGGCGCCGACGTCGTGGCAGTACGCGAAGTCGTTGAGCGTCTTGAGCAGGAAGCCGCCGTGGGTGAGCACGGCCCCCTTGGGGCGCCCCGTCGTCCCCGACGTGTAGATGATGATGCAGGGCCGGTCCGCCTCCACGGGCAGCGCCGGACACTCCTCCGGCTCGCCGGCGACGCGCTCGTGCCACCAGTGGTCGCGCCCCGGGCTCCACGGGATCTCGCGGCCCAGCCGGCGGTGGACCAGCACCCGCTCGACGCTGGGGCAGGCCGCCGCCGCCTCGTCGGCGGTCTCCTTCATCCGCACCACCTGGCCCCGCCGCTGGAAGCCGTCGGCGGTGATCAGGACCCGCGCCTCGCAGTCCTGGAGCCGCGAGGCCACGGCCTGGGCGCCGAAGCCGGAGAAGCAGGGCGTGTAGATGGCGCCGATCCGGGCCACGGCCAGCGTGGCGATGGCCGCCTCCGGCGACATCGGCAGGAAGACGCCCACGCGGTCGCCCTCGCGGACGCCCAAGCGCCGCAGCGCGTTGGCCAGCCGGTTGACCTCGCGCGCGAGGTCGCGGTAGCTGAGCGTCCGGCTCTGGCCGTCGTCGCCCTCCCACACCAGGGCCGGGTGGCCGCCGCGGCCCGCCTCCAGGTGGCGGTCCACGCAGTTGTCGGTCAGATTGAGGAGCCCTCCGGGGAACCAGGCGGGCCAGGCGGGACCGCGCGAGTCGTCCAGCACCCGGGACGGCTGGCGCATCCAGCGGACGCCCAGGTCCCGCACGACCGCGCTCCAGTACCACTCGGGATCGTCCACCGACCGGCGCTGCAGCTCGGCGAGCGAGCCCGCCCCGGCGGCGCGCATGAGGCGCGTGATGCGGGCACGCTCGACGACCTCGGGAGTGGGGCGCCAGATGATCTCGTCCGTGTCGGCTGTCATGGGCTCACCTCGCAGGGCGCGGGCCCTATTTTGCGCGGTCGCGAGGCGGCCCTCAAGGGGCCGGCTCGGCCGGTCAATGCGCCCGGGGGCGGGCGAAGGGGGAGCGGCCGCTGGCGAGCTGGCCGGGGCCCTTGACGCCCACGGAAAGCTCGAAGCGCGCCGCCCGCCGGGGATCGGGGTTGAAGATCGCCACCCACACGGCGGCGAAGTCCCGGCCGAGCCCCGGAAGCACGAGGCCCGCCGGCGGCAGCCGCCGCGGCTCCGAGTGGAGCACGTGGCCGGTCCGCTGTGTCAGGTACCACGCCCGGTCGGACGCCGCCCCCGCCTCGGTCAGCTTCAGCTCGACGTCCCGCGGCGACTTGAGGTCGCCCTGGTGCACGGCGAAGAAGCGGGTGGTGAGCGGGGCCGCGGTCACAGCGAAGCGACGGTCGTGCCCCCGCTCCCTGGGCTCCGTGATCCGCTCCGACCGCTCGCCCGGGTCGCCGACGGTCCCGGTCGTGCGCACGACCACCACCGTGGCGTCGTCGCTCTCCGTGACGCCGCCGTCCAGCCAGGCCCCCGGATTGGGGATGGCCGCGATCATGACGTCGCGGACGAACTCGGCGTAGGTCTCGACGAGCCGGCCCCCGGCGACCAGGGTCTCGTAGAGGGCGGGGCCGAGCACGGCCGGGTCGCACGACCCGCCGGCGGCCTCCACGGCGCGTGCGACGGCGGCGACGAGGAAGCCGGGGGAGCGGTTCTCCGCGTGCTCCAGCAGCAGGAAGTAGCCGTCGGCGAGCCGGCCGCCGTCGTGGTCGGCACTCTCCTGGACGGGCACCCCGAGCAGGTGGGGGTGCCGGGCCATCGCCGCGCGGAGCGCGTGCGCCCAGGCCACCCCCGACGCCTTCCACGCGATCCAGGCCTCGTGGGCCGCCTTCCACCACGGCACGCCCGAGGCGCGGCGGTCGAGGGGCGG
>JBBIOF010000450.1:0-2955 GCA_037443505.1 Candidatus Rokuibacteriota bacterium | reverse complement strand
GGGCCAACAGCTCGCGCGTGCCCCTGCTGGGCGACCTGCCCGTGGTCGGCCGCTGGTCCGCCCTCGGCGAGGAGGAGCGGGTGTCCGCAGACGAGCGGGACGAGGCGCTGGCCCGCCTCCTCCTGGCCCGCTACGGCGTGGTGGCGCGCGAGCTGGCCCGCGGGGACTGGCCGGCGCTCCGCCACGCACTCCTCCGCATGGAGTACGGCGGCGAGGTGGTCCGGGGCTACTTCGTCGCGGGCCTCTCGGGCGAGCAGTACGCCCTGGCCGACGCGCTCGACGCCATCGCCCCGCCCGCCCGCCGCGCCGAGCCGCACGTCCTCGTGAGCACGGTGGACCCGGCCAACCTCTGGGGGCGGGTCTTCGCGCTGACCAGGCCGGACGGGTCGCGGGCGGCCGCTCCACGGCTCCCCCAGAACTGGCTCGTCTTCCGCGCGGGCCGCCCGGTCCTGCTGGCCGAGGGGCACGGGCGCGACCTCACGCCCCTGGCGGGCTGGGAGCCCGTGGACCTGCCGGGCGCGGTCCGCGCGCTCCAGGCCGTGGTGGACCGGCCCCTGCCGCAGCGGCCCGTGCGCCGGCTCGAGATCCTCACCTGGGACGGCCGCCCGGTGCGGCAGACCGAGGCGTTCGACGCCCTGGCCGCCGCCGGGTTCACCGTCGACGGCCCGCGCCTGAGCTGGGACGGCCACCCCGGTCCCCGCCATCCCCGCGGCTGAGGGGGGCGCCTTCCGCGCGCGCTGTTGTAGACTGGCCGCGTGACGCGCGCCCGCGTGGCCGTCCTCGCCGGTCTGCTCGTGCTGCTGGCTGGCGCGGCCGCCGCCGAGCACGAGGTCTACTACCGCTACACGGTGCTGGGCTACGCGAAGGACGCGCGCGGCAAGCCCCTCGCCGGGCGAGCGGTGGAGGTGGTGCGCGACCGGACGGGCCTCGCCTACCGCGGGGAGACGGACGCCCGCGGCTTCTTCGTGCTGGTGGTGCGCCTGGGCGACGAGAGCGCGGGCGAGACGCTCACGCTCAGGGTCGGCGGCCGGAGCCGCCGCATCACCGCGGCCTTCGACCCGGCCAACCACCGGGACGAGCGGGGCACGCGCGTCGACCTCGAGGGCGCGAGGTTCGTGGAGCGCCCCGGCTGGTTCCGGCCCACGCTGGCGCGGTTCCTGGCCGAGCCCGCGCGCTGACGGAGCCCGTCCGGACGGCGGCGATGAGGGGTCCGACATGAAGAAGACCGGAGGCAAGCACGTGAAGGCCTACGTCCTGATCGAGACCGCGGCGGGAAAGGCCAAGGGGGTCAAGCGGGCGCTCTCCCGGCTCAAGGCCGGGCCCTCCACCATGGTCCACCTCGACGCCATCACCGGCCCCTACGACTTCATCGCCGTCATCGAGGGGCCCAGCCTGGACGCCGTGGGCAGGCTCGTCACCGACGGCATCGGGACCATCGACGGCGTCACCCGGACGACCACCTGCATGGCCGTCTCCCTGGGCTGACCGTGCGCGTCCTGGTCGTCGGCGGCACCGAGTTCATCAGCCACCACCTGGTCCGCGCCCTGCTGCGGGACGGCCACGAGGTGGCGGCGCTCAACCGCGGCCGCCGCCCCGAGCTGCTGCCGGCGGGCGTCCGCCTGGTCCGCTGCGACCGCAAGGACCACGACGCCCTGCGCCGGGCGCTGGCGGGCGAGCGCGTGGACGCGGCCGTGGACGTCACCTACGCGCCGACCACCGGCGAGGACGTGGAGGCCCTGCTGGAGGCGCTCGCGGGCCGCGTGGGCCACGTGCTCTTCGTCTCCACGGGGCGCGTGTACGACCACGCCCGCCCCATCCCCTTCGACGAGGGCACGCCCCGCTCCCTCTACTGGGGCGAGTACGCCCGCAACAAGATCGAGGCCGAGGACGTGCTGCTCCGGTGGCACGGCGAGCGCGGGCTCCCGGTGACCATCGTCCGGCCCACCCACGTCTACGGCCCCATGAACACCCGCAACAACGAGACGTTCTTCTTCGACCGCCTGGTGCGGGGGCGCCCGGTCCTGGTGCCGGGCGCGGGGGGCTGGCTCCGCCAGTTCGGCCACGTGGAGGACCTGGCCGACGCCATGGCGGCCATGCTGGGCCGGCGCGAGGCGTTCGGGCAGGCCTACAACGTGACGGGCGAGGAGATCGTCACCCAGGTCGGCTTCGTGGAGCTCATCGCCGACGTGCTCAAGCGGCCGCTGACCCTGGTCCCCTGCACGCCGGGCCCCGGCGAGCCGCCGGTCCCCTTCGGGCAGAACCTCGTGTACGACTGCCATGCCGTGTACACCACCAGCAAGGTCCGGACCGAGCTGGGGCTCCGCCCCGCGTACACGCTGGCGTCGGGGATCGCCCAAACCTTCGACTGGTACGTGCGCGAGGGGCTCGACCGGCGGGAGATCGACTTCTCCGTGGAGGACCGCCTCCTGCGCCGCGCCGGCTGAATGGGCAGCCGCGCGCGGCCCCTCACCGTCCTCGTCTACGATCCCGAGCAGGCCGACCGCTACGCGGCGCTGATCCGCGCGCCGCGCCGCCGGGTGGACGTGCGCCGGGCGGCCACGCCCGCGGAGGCGGCCGCCCACGTGGCCGACGCCGAGGTCCTCTACACCTGGAAGTTCCCCCGCGGACTCTACGCGAAGGCGGGGCGGCTCCGGTGGATCCAGGCCATGGCTGCGGGCGTCGAGTGGGCGCTGGTGCCGGAGCTGCCGCCGCGCGTGACCGTCACCCGCGGCCGAGTACGTCCTGGGCTGGTGCCTCTGGCGGACCCAGCGGATGGAGGCGTACCGGCAGGCCCAGCAGTCACGCCGCTGGATCGGCGACGTGCTGCCCGAGCGCCTCGGGGGCCGGACCATGGTGGTCGTGGGGCTGGGCGACATCGGCCGCACCATCGCCCGGGCGGCGCGGGCGCTCGGCATGCGCGTGCTGGGCGTGAGCCGGTCGGGGCGCCGCGTGCCG
>JBBIOF010000449.1:0-2962 GCA_037443505.1 Candidatus Rokuibacteriota bacterium | reverse complement strand
CGCCGGGCCGGGCGCGCGCGCGGCCCCGGGGCGCCGCCTACCCCGGCCCGGGGGGGGGGCCGGGCGCCCCCCAGGACCCCCGGCGCCCGGGGGCCCTCGGCGGCCCGGCCGCCCGCGACGTGCTGGACTGCGTGGCGGCCCTCCGGCGGGACGAGGTGGCGCGGAGGGTCGCCGAGGCGCTCGGCCCGCCGGAGTGAGGGCGGCCCTGGCATGGCTCCGCCGCTGGGGCGTCTCCATCGCGTCCTTCATCGGCGGGCTGCTCACCCTGTTCGTCTTCCGGCGGGAGCTGGACCACGTCCGCTGGATCATCGGCTACCTGCTCCTGCTCTGGCTGCTCTTCGCCGTGCTGACCCAGGTGCGCCAGGCGCTGGAGGCCTCGGAGAAGCGGACGCACCGCCTCGTCGTGACGGCCGCCGACTACACGATCCAGACCCTGTACCACGGCATCCTCCTGTTCCTGCTCCCGCCCTACTGGGCCAGCACCACGCTGGGCTCGCGCAACGCGGCGTTCCTGGGGCTACTGGTGGCGCTGGCGCTGCTGGCCACCTTCGATCCCTGGTACAGGGCGGTGGTCCACCCGCGCCCGTGGGTGGGCTACGTGTTCTTCCTGGTCTCCATCTTCGGCGCGCTCAACGTGGCGCTGCCCCTGGTCGGGGTGCGCCCCGGCCTCGCGCTGGTCGTGAGCGCGTGGACGGCGGTGGTCGCCCTCACCCCTGCCGTGTGCCGGGCGCGGCGGTGGCCCTGGCGGCGGGCCCTCGGCGTGATGGCCATGGGCGCCACGCTGGGGGCGGGCCTCGCCTGGGGCGGCCGGGCGTGGATCCCGCCGGCGCCCCTCAGCCTGGCCCGCGCCACGGTGGCCTGGCGCGTGGAGGGACTCGAGCCCGTCGAGCCCGTCAGCGGCCCCATCCGCGCGGGGGAGCTGCGTGACCGTGGCCTGGTGGCCTACACGGCGGTCTTCGCCCCTGCCGGGCTCAGGCAGCCCATTCGCCACGTTTGGCGGCGGGAGGGCGAGGTGGTGACCGTGGTAGACCTGGCGGTGGTCCGCGGCGGCCGGCGCGAGGGCTTCCGCACGTACTCGCGGATGACGGCGTTCCCTCCCGAGGTGACCGGACGGTGGTCGGTGGACGTCACCACCGCGGCGGGCCAGCTCATCGGCCGCCTGCGCTTCCGGGTCGTCCAGTGAGCCCCGACCTGTTCGACACCCACGCCCACCTGCACTTCCCGGAGTTCGCGGACGACCTCCCGGCCGTTCTCGAGCGGGCCCGCGCGGCCGGGGTCCGCCGGATGGTGACGGTGGGCACGGACGTGGCGACCTCGCGGGCGGCCCTCGCGCTGGCGGGCCGGGAGCCGGGGGTCTGGGCGTCGGCGGGCATCCACCCCCACGAGGCTGCGGCGGCCGACGAGGCGGCGCTCGCCGAGATCGAGCGCCTGGCGGCCGAGCCGCGGGTGGTCGCCGTGGGCGAGATCGGCCTCGACTTCTTCCGCGACCTCTCGCCGCGGGCCGACCAGGAGCGCGTGTTCCGGCGCCTGCTGGCGGCGGCCCGCCGGGTGCGACGGCCGGTCATCGTCCACTGCCGCGACGCCCACGCCGAGGCGCTCCGGATCCTCGCGGAGGAGCGGGTGGACGAGGTGGGCGGCGTCATGCACTGCTTCTCCGCGGACGTGGAGGTCGCCCGGCGGTGCCTGGACCTCGGGCTCGCCATCTCCCTGGCTGGCCCCGTCACGTACCCCAGGGCGCGGGCGCTGCCGGACGTGGCCCGCTTCGTCCCGGGCGACCGGCTGGTGATCGAGACCGACTGCCCGTACCTGCCGCCGCAGGGCTACCGCGGCAAGCGCAACGAGCCGTTCTACCTGGCGATCACCGCCGCCCGGGTGGCCGAGCTGCGGGGCGAGCCCCTCGAGGACTTGGCCGGGCGCACCACGGACAACGCGCGGCGCGTGCTGGGGGTCGGGTGATCCCGCGGGCCACCGCCCGCGACGTGCGCCTCTTCCTCCGCGGCCGGATCAACCGGGGCATGAGCCGCCTGCTCAACGCCCGCCGGGCGGTCCCCGTGGCGGCCCCCCGGCCGCTGGACGACGTCCTGGGCGACGCCGGGTCGCCCCTGGGGCTCGCCCGGCTGCTCGAGGGGCGGTCGAACCCGGAGCGCGAGGCCGCCGTGGCCTGGTACCTCGGACGGACGGGCGTGGCGTTCGCGCGGCAGCGGTTCGCCACCTTCGAGGGCCGCGGCGAGAACTTCAGCGTGGACGTGGGCGGCGGCGACCGGATCGTCGTGCTGGTCGCCCACCACGACGCGGTGCCGGGCAGCCCCGGCGCCAACGACAACGCCGGGGCGCTCGGGGTCCTCCTGCACCTGCTGCCGCGGCTGCCGGACCTGGTGCCCCCGGGGCTCCGCGTGCGCCTGCTCTTCACGGCGGCGGAGGAGCTGGGCTACCTCGGGGCGCGGGCGTACGTGCGCGCGGTGCCCCTGCACGGCATCGTCGGCGTGCTGAGCCTGGAGCTCTGCGGCATCGGCGACAGCATCGCGCTGTGGGACGTCGAGGCCGAGGATGGGTTCCCGGCCCGGGTGACGGCGGCCCTCGACGGGCTCGGGCTCCGCCGCGACGAGCGCTACCACGTGGTCGGCCGCATCCCGGTCTTCGGCAGCGATCACCGGGCCTTTGCCGCGGCCGGCGTGCCGGCCGCGGGCCTCAGCGTGGTGCCCTCCGCGCAGGCGGACGCACTCCGGGACTTCGTGTTCCGGCCCTTCCGGAGCGCGCTGCGGCACCTGGTCCGCCGCCCGCCCCCGTTCGACACGTATCACACCGGACGGGACACGACCGCGACGCTCGACCCGGCGGCCCTCGACCTGATCGCGCGAGCGCTCCAGGCGATCGTCGGGGAACTCGGCTGACCGCGCCCCGCAGGCCCGGGCTAATGAGTCTCGGAAAATAGTTTGACGGGATTCATGGAGTACCCTGCGAT
>JBBIOF010000448.1:0-2962 GCA_037443505.1 Candidatus Rokuibacteriota bacterium | reverse complement strand
CCGCCCACTCGGCCACGCGCCCGGCCGGCGTCCGCTCCGCCGCGCCCGCCCCGGGCACCCTCCAGGCTCCCGACACCACGAGGGCCGCCAGGAGGGCCGCCAGCAGCGCCACCGCCGCCCTCACGATGTCCACCGTCGCGACGCGAGCCGTCGCCGACCGCCTCGCCCTCATCCCACCGTCCTCCTCTCCCACCGGGATCGAACGATTCCACGGCAGGGATCGCAAGACGGGTGCCAGGGCCGACCGTCGAGGATCCGAGAGGTTACGGGGGGCGGTGCACCGCGGAGCGGGCATTCTGCCCGAGGCCTGGGGCAGCGGCCCGTGGCGCCGCCGCCCCACTCCTCACACCGGATACACCCCGTTGCGCCGGGGCGGGAACTCCTGGGCCTTCGACTCGGCGTAGGCCAGCCGCCTCACCAGCTCGCCGCGGAGCGCCGAGCCGGGCACGATGCCGTCGATCAGCATCTCGGAGGCGAGCTTGTACACGTCCACGTCCCGCGCGTACTCCTCGCGCCTGGCGCGCACGAAGGCGGCCCGCTCGCTCTCGGGCAGCTCCATGATGCGGTGGTAGTGGACCGCGTGCACCGCGGGCTCCGGGCCCATGACGGCGATCTGGGCCTGGGGCAGCGCCAGCGCCGCGTCCGGCTCGAAGGCGGGGCCGCACATGGCGTAGAGGCCCGCCCCGTAGCACTTGCGGACGACCACCGAGATCTTGGGGACCGTGGCCTGCGCCGTGGCGAAGATCATCTTCGCGCCGTGGCGGATGATCCCCTCCCGCTCCACCCGCGTGCCCACCATGAAGCCGGCGATGTCGGCCAGGTAGAGCAGGGGGATGTTGTAGGCGTTGCAGAGCCAGATGAAGCGGGCGGCCTTGTCGGACGAGTCCGCGAACAGCACGCCGCCCTTCACCTTCGGCTGGTTGGCGACCACGCCCACCGCGCGCCCGCCGATCCGGGCCAGGCCCACGATCACCTCCGGGGCGAACAGCCGCTTGATCTCGAGCCACGAGCCGGCGTCCACCAGCCGGTCGATCACCTCGTACATGTCGAAGTACTTGCGCTGGTCGTAGGGCACGATCTCGTCGATGGCGCGGCCGGGAGCGGGCTCCACCGGCTCCCGCGCCGGCGGCCGCTCGCGCCAGGAGGACGGCATGTACGCGAGGTAGCGCCGGCAGAGGTCGATGGCCTCCTCCTCCGACCCCGCCAGCACGTCGCCGCACCCCGAGACCGTGCAGTGCATCCGGGCGCCGCCCAGCTCCTCGAGCGTGGTGCGCTCGCCGATGGCCATCTCCACCATGCGGGGGCTGCCCACGTAGAGCGAGGCCTTGCCGTCCACCATGATGACGACGTCGCTGAGCGCGGGCAGGTACGCGGAGCCGGCCGGCGAGGGGCCGAAGAGGACGCAGACCTGCGGCACCACGCCCGAGAGCTGGACCTCGTTGTAGAAGATGCGGCCCCCGTGGAAGCGCCCGGGGAAGACGCGGACCTGCTCCGGGATGCGGGCGCCGGCGGCGTCCACCAGGTACACGAGGGGAATGCCGAGCCGGCCCGCCTTCTCCTGGAGGCGGACGATCTTCTGCACCGTCTTCTCGCCCCAGGAGCCGGCCTTGACGGTGTAGTCGTTGGCCACGACGGCGACCGGGCGGCCGCCCACCCGCCCGACGCCCGTCACCACGCCGTCCGCCGGCGTCTCGGGATCCTCGGCGCGGGCGAAGAGCCACTCCTCCTGGAACTCGCTGCCGGGGTCCAGGAGGAGCGCGAGCCGGTCGCGGACGAAGAGCTTGCCCTCGGCCCGCAGCTTGTCGCGGTATCTCGGGTGGCCCTGCTCGATCCGCGCCCGCTCCGCGAAGTACCGCTCCTCGCCGCCGCTCACGCGCCCCTCCGGACCGGCGCGGCTACGGCGACGGCGAGACGACGATGATGAGGACGCCCTCGCCCATGCGCGGCCCGCCGATCACCGCGGGATGCCCGGGCGCGGCCTGGATCGAGGTGTTGACCTCCGCCACGCCCCCGCGCAGGAGCCGCACCCGGAGGCGCACCGGCGCCGCCGCCTCCGGCGTGACCTCCAGCTGGCGGTCCCCCGGCACGCCCCAGCGCTGCGTGCTGCCCACCGCGGCCTGGCCGGCGTAGCTGGTGAGGAGCGTGTACTCGCGGTAGCGCAGCGTCCGCCGCAGCCGGGGCAGGAGCTGCTGCAGCTCCGGGGGCACCGGGCCGCCGCCGGCCTCCCCGGCCAGCAGCACCTGGGCGGCGAAGCGGACCACGGGCTGGGCGGCGCCCACCGTCGGCGCCGCCAGGACCGTCAGGGCCAGCACGACGGCCAGGAGCGGTCCCAGCAGGTCCCGGAGCCGCCGGCGGGCGTTGTGCAGGCGCGACATCACGGTCCCCATGGGAATGGAAAGCACCTCTGCGATCTCGCGGTACGACAGCCCCTCGAGGTCACTCAACATGATAATCGTCCGGTGGTGCTCCGGCAAAGCCTGGAGCGCCCGCTCGATGCGCTCGCGCTCCTCCACCCGCGCCGCGGCGTCGTCCGGCGAGGGCGTCCCGTCGTCGGCCATGACCCGCTCCAGCTCCTCCTCCGGCACCGGCTCGGCCCCGAACGCCCGGGCCCGGGCGGCCCGCTGGCGGACCCGGTCGGTCGCCACGTTGACCACGATGCGGAAGAGCCAGGTGTAGAACCGCGACTGGCCGCGAAACGAGGAGAGCGCCTGCCAGGCGCGGACGAAGGCCTCCTGCGCCGCGTCCCACGCGTCCTCGCGGTCGCGCAGGTAGTGGAAGGCGAGGCGCCACACGCGCTCCCGGTACTTCTCCACGAGCCGCTCGAACGCCGCCAGGTCTCCCGCCCGGCTGCGCTCGACCAGCGCGTGATCGTCGTCGGTCACGGGGTGCGGGTCGCCCACCCCGTGCGCTCCATCGGTTAGACGCCGGGGCGCCGGCGGCGATTCACCGGCGCCGCGGGCGC
>JBBIOF010000447.1:0-2968 GCA_037443505.1 Candidatus Rokuibacteriota bacterium | reverse complement strand
CCGGGCACCGTGGGGGAGTGTCAGATCCGGGCCTGGTGCTCCAGCCAGACGACGCCGAGCCCCCGCATGAGCTTGGCCAGGAGGTAGCACTCCTCGTTGGCGAGGATGGCCGAGCCCAGGACGGCGAGCCCCTCGGTCCGGTTCACCGTCACCCCGTCCTCGGCCTCGACGAAGGTGGCGTCGCGCGTCGCCTTGACCCGCTGGGCGATCTGGTCCATCGCCCAGTCGAGCGGCTTCTCCTCCCAGGCCGCCGAGCCCGGCGCCCGGTAGAGCACCTTTCTGAGCCGCCGGGGGTGGTCGAGGACCTGGATGTAGGCCTGGGCCTTCGAGCAGAGCGTGCCGCGGTTGATGGGGTGCTCCGGGTCCCCCTGGATCGCCACCACCCTGCCGTCGGCCACCGATGCCACGATCCCGCAGCCGACCGCGCAGTAGTAGCAGATGGACGGCACCTGCCGCGCGCCCCTGGTCTTCAGCTCGGCGGCCTGCGCCTCGGGAGCGGCGGCCAGTCCCGCCGCGGCGAGGCCGGCGCCAGTCCCCGCACTCCTGAGGAAGTCGCGTCGCGTGATGCCCATCGCCGGCTCCTCCTTCCCGGACGTCCGGCCGGGTCTCCGGCGCGCCGGACGGCTCGCGCCGCCTGTCACCGCATGGCTCGCTTTGCTCCTTCTCCGGCCGCAAGTCCATGACCCGACCGGCTCAATTCGCTAGGACGGCGGCGCCACGGCCGCACGGTCCGTGGCCGGGCCCGCCATCCGCGCACGGCTCGACCGTTCCGTCGATCCGGCCGGGGAGGCAAGGCCCCGGTCCCGGGGGCGCTCTCGCGACGGGCGTGGATCAGGACGCTGGCCCGAGCCGGCCGGACGGCTCATGAGCCGGGTCCCGGCGGCCTGGTGCGGCGCTTGCACCCTTCGGGCGGCGACGTGACGGCCACCCAGGCCGGTCATGGCGGAGCCGATCCGGAAGGAGGGGTGTTCCGATGCGATGTCTCGTCGTCGTGACGGTGGTCCTCGCGGCCCTCGGCCTGCTCGCCCCGGACGCGGGCGCCCAGACCGCGGCGACGCTCGCCGAGCTGGTCAAGCAGCACGACTCGTCCTCGTGCGAGCCATGCCACGACACCATCCACAAGGAGTGGAAGGGCAGCTTCCACGCGCGCTCGATCGTGCAGACCCTGGGCTCGCTGCGCGCCTACATCGACGCCGTGGAGAAGGAGCGGAAGCTGGCGCCCGACAAGGTCCAGATGCTCAAGTGCCTGGACTGCCACGCGCCCATGGTCAACGACGCGTCCGAAGGCGCGGTGCGGGAGATCGTGGCGCTGGTCAAGACCGCCACGGACGACAGGGACGAGGCCAGGAAGAAGGCCGCGGTCGCCCAGCTGGCCGGCCTGAGCGTCAACTGCACCGGCTGTCACACCGTCAAGGGCACCGGCAACCCCATGCAGCCGCCCGAGCCCGGGGTCAGCTACGGCCCGACCGGGGCAGCGGGGCCGCACCCGACGCGGGCGAGCCCCGCCATGGGCTCGTCGGTCATGTGCAGCCAGTGCCACGCGCTCTGGTACGCCCGGGACGGCGAGTACCTCTACTGCACGACGATCTTCGAGAGCCACCAGAACGCCTACCGGGGCGCGGGAGGCACGCAGTCGTGCCAGGACTGCCACATGAAGGCCCGGGGCCACACGTTCCCGGGTGCCCACGACCAGGCGCTGGTGAAGCAGGGCCTGTCGCTGGCCATGGAGGCCGTCGGCTACCGCCACATCACCGCCGGCAAGCTCGTGCCGCGGGCCGTGGTGACCGTGGACGTGGGCAACCTGGCGGGCCACCGCGTCCCCGACGGCTGACTCTGGACCTCCCGGGTGGTCCTGGACGTGACCGCCAAGACGGAGACGGGAGCGAAGGTGTTCAGCCACCAGAAGACCTGGCAGGAGATCGGCGTCGATCTCCGGGGCAACCAGCAGTTCAAGTCGTGGGAGATCAAGAACACCATCGACATGGCCCTGCAGCCCAGGCAGACCCACAGCGAGCGCCTCACCATCCCGCTGCCCGAGGGCACGAAGTCGGTGGAAGTCGAGGCCGTCCTGATCTATCATCACCGTCCTGGAGAGGAATTCGTCGTGCACCGGACGGTGCGGAGGGTCCAGTTCCCGTGAAGCGTGACTGGCCGGTGGCGGCCCTCGCCGCCACCGGCCTGCTGCTCTCGGCCTATCTCACGTACACCAAGCTGGCCGGCTCCACCGCGCTCTTCTGCGAGGCCGGCAGCGGGTGCGACGTCGTCCAGGCCAGCCGGTACGCCAGCTTCCTCGGCCTGCCCACGGCGGCGTGGGGGGTCGCGGTGTTCGCCGCCATCGGCGGTCTCGCCCTGGCCGGGCTCACCGGGCGCCGGTGGACGTGGGCGTTCGTGCTCGGCGTCGCCGCCGTGTCGATGTCGGCCTACCTGACGTGGGTCTCCCTGGCGGTGCTCCGGGCCGCCTGCCCCTGGTGCCTGGCCGTCGCCGGGACCGACGCGGCCCTGCTGGGGGTCCTGGTGGCACGCCGCCCGGTGACGAAGGGGCGGCGCTCGCCCACGCGGCCCGCGCGGCTGGCGCTCGTCGGCGGTCTCACCGCGGTGGTCACCATCGTCGGCGCTGCCGGCGTCTTCGTCGGCGCCGCGGCCCGGGGGGACGCGGCCTACCGGGAAGCGCTGGCCCGCCACCTCGCCGCCACCGGGGCCGTCATGTACGGCGCCTACTGGTGACCCGCCTGCGGGGAGCAAAAGGCCCGGTTCGGGCCCGAGGCGGACCTGCTGCCGTACGTGGAGTGCGATCCCCGCGGCCTCGACCCGAGGCCTGACCTCTGCGCCCGGGTCGGCGTCCGCAAGTACCCAACCTGGACCATCGCGGGGCGCCGGTACGAAGGCGTGATGAGCCTCGACGAGCTGGCCCAGGCGTCGGGGTTCCCCGGACCCACCGCCACCCGCTGAGCGTCCTCCAAGGAAAAAA
>JBBIOF010000446.1:0-2968 GCA_037443505.1 Candidatus Rokuibacteriota bacterium | reverse complement strand
CCGGGGCCGACCCCGTGCGCCTGGCGCGCGGCCTGCCCTGGATGCTCGACTTCGTGCGGCGGATGCTCCCGCCCGACCTCCGCGTGCTGCCGGCCGCCCTGGCCGGCGCCCTCACGACGCTGGAGATCGCGCTGCTGGGCACCGCGGTGGCCGCCGTCCTCGCCCTGCCGCTCGGCTTCCTGTCGGCGCGCAACGTGGCGCCCCCGCCGGTGTTCCACGCCGCCCGGGCGGTGCTCAACTTCTTCCGCAGCGTGGACACGCTGGTCTACGCCCTCGTGTTCGTGGCGGCCGTGGGCCTGGGGCCGTTCCCCGGCGTCGTCGCGGTCGTCGCCTACACCACCACGACCCTGGCCAAGCTCTACTCCGAGGCCATCGAGGGGATCGACCCGGGCCCGGTGGACGCGGTGACGGCCACCGGTGCCACGCGCCTTCAGGTGCTGCGGTTCGGCGTGCTGCCGCAGGTGCTGCCGCTCTTCCTCTCCTACGTCCTCTACCGCCTCGAGACCAACATCCGCGCCGCCACCGTCCTGGGCTTCGTCGGGGCCGGCGGCATCGGCTTCTACCTCCAGACCTACCTGCGCATGATCGACTACCCCGCCGCCTCCACCGTGCTGCTGGTGACCGTGGCCATGGTCGTGGCCGTGGACGCGGTCAGCTCGCGCCTCCGCGACCGCCTGGTGTAGGCGGCCCTCACGCCGCCGGGCCGTGCCCCGGGGCGGTGGCGCGCGTCCGGGTCGGCGCCTCCCGGCAGCGCTCGACCTCCCGCGCGATCTCCTCGTTGCTCGGGATCGGGCGGAGCCCCGTGACCCTGCCGCCGTCGAACATGACGTAGGAGCCGGTATGCGCGTAGCGGATCACGCCCTCCCGGTCGACGACGAAGAGCCCGAGGTCGTCGTCGCGCGTCAGGAGCCCGAACTCCCCCGGCGACGGCGAGAACTTTCCCCAGTCGTTGTCGGGCGTGGGCGTCCTGAACCCCTCCACCAGCATCCGGGCCCGCGTGGCCAGCGGCACCGGGCGCGTGCCGAGGCCGTAGGCCCGGTAGGCGCGGTACTCCGGGTCGCACAGGTAGGGGAACGGGAGCTGGAAGTTCCGCGCGTAGAAGCGCCCCCGGTCCAGCGTGGTGGGCGCGACCTGCACGATCTCCGCGTCGAGCGCCCGGAAGCGCGGGGCGCCCCGTGCCAGCTGGGACATCTTCTGGCGGCAGAAGCCGCAGGCCATGCCCTTGGCGAAGAAGAGGATCAGGTGGCTGCGCCCGCGGTAGTCGTCGGGCCCCACCTCCGGGCCCTGGGCCGACGGCAGCCGGAAGGACGGCGCCCGCTGTCCGACCATCGACTCACTCATGCTGCTCCCCTCTCGCCGCGCGAGCGGCGTCAACAGAGAAACGGGAGGATCAGGAAGTTGTCGCTCGTCCAGCCGGTGGCCTGCTGCACGCGGCGGCTCCGGGCCAGCCAGGCCTCGGCCTCCCCGGCGTCGTCGCGCTCGATGGCGAGCGTGGCGAGCCCCTCGTAGCAGGGCACCAGGATCTGGGGCTCGCCCACCGACTCCGCCACCGCGAGCGCCCGCTGGTAGTAGCCCTCGCTCTTCGCGTGGTCGCCGCGGCACTGGTGGATCTGGGCCAGGATGATGAGCGGCACGGGCAGGTGGTTCTTCTGCCCCAGGGCCTCGTCCAGCTCCACGGCCGCCTCGGCCGCCCGCACGCCCTCCTCGTAGTCGCCGGCGATCATGCAGTAGCCGCCGGCCAGCACGCAGTAGAGCCACGCCTGCTGCAGGCGGTCGCCGATCTTCTCGGCCAGGGCCAGCCCCTCGCGGCAGTACCGTTCCGACCGGTCCTGGTCCAGCGTGGCGTACATGACGGCCAGGTTGGTGTAGGCGCGGCTGGCCACGGCGCCGAGCTGGTGGGCCAGGGCGGTCTCCAGGCTCCGGGCCACGTGGGCGGCGCCCCCCTCCAGGTCGCCGCCCCTCGCCATGGCCACGCCCAGCGTGTTGCAGGCGTTGGCCACCACGTCGGGGGCCTCCAGGCGCTGGCCGAGGTCGAGCGCGCGCCGCGCCCGCTCGGTGGCCAGCCGGTGCTCCCCGAGCCGGAAGTGGATGCGGGCCAGCTCGTGGTAGACGCGGGCCGCCTGCAGGTTCTCAATGTCCTCGCCCAGGGTGGCCAGGCCCTCCTCCAGGTGCGCCAGCGCCGGCTCCCGCCGCCCCGCCGCCCAGCAGGCGGTGGCGATCTTCCGGTGGAGGTCGGCCAGGCGCCGGGGCTCGCCGGCCGCCAGCACGGCCGCCTCCTCCCAGCGCGCCTGGGCCGTGGCGAGCGCCCCGCGGGCGTATGCCGCGTCGCCGACCTTCTCCATGAGCGCGGCCCGGGTGCCCCCGTCCCCGCCGGGGCCGAGCAGCTCCAGCGCCCGCTCGTAGTGCGCCTCGGCCTCCCGGTGCGCGAACAGTCCCGCCGCGCGGTCGCCGGCCAGCTCGAGGTAGCGCACCGCCCGGTCGCGCTCCGGGCTCCGGGCGTAGTGGTCGGCCAGCTCGGTCGCGACCTCTTCCAGGCGACCGGTGTGCAGGCGCTCGAGGGCGGCGGCCACCCGGGCGTGGAGCTCGCCCCGCGTCTTCGACAGCAGGCTCTGGTAGGCCACCTGCTGGACCAGGGCCTGGGTGAAGCTGAAGACCGGCTCGGGAAGTACGTCCTTCTCCCTCAGCAGCTCGTGCGTCACCAGCTCGCGGAGATGGCCCTCGACGCCCGCGGCCGGGGCCACGGCCTCCAGCACGGAGAGCCGGAACTCCCGCCCGAGCACCGCCGCCACCTGGAGCGTCCGCTTCAGCGGCTCGCGGAGCCGGTCGATGCGCGCGGCCAGCAGGTCGTGCACCGTCTCGGGCACCTCGCCGGCGCGGCCCGGCTCGCGCAGGAAGCGGACCAGCTCCTCGATGATGGGCTCTTCAGGAAATCGTGTGGGTTCGTAACCCGTCGCACCTATGCTCCGAT
>JBBIOF010000445.1:0-3000 GCA_037443505.1 Candidatus Rokuibacteriota bacterium | reverse complement strand
CGGGGCGGTCGCCGACGGCGGCAAGGGGGCCGGCAAGGGCGCGGCCATCGGCGGCATCGTGGGCGCCGGGGCGGGCACCCTCTACGGGCTCAACGAGAACCGCAAGAACGACCAGCGGTATCGCGAGGCCTACGCCGCCTGCATGAAGTCGCGGGGTTACCCGGGCTGAGACCCGGCCCCGCGCGCCGGCCCGTCCGTGTCCTCTCCTCCCGGACGGGCCGGTTCCTCCCACGCTCCGCGCTCGCTGGTAAGATCCATGCAGGCGATCAGTCGCGAGGAGGTGCGTCCATGAGAGCGCTGCTGCCCGTCGTGCTCGCCGTCGCGGTGGCGTCGCCGGCCGCGCCGACCCTCGGCGCCGACGACTCGAAGGTCAAGGCGGCCACCGGCCAGGTCGAGTCGGGTGCCAGGATGATCGGCGAGGGCAAGGTGATCGAGGGCGTCGAGGAGACGGCCAAGGGCATCGGCAAGACGGTCGTCGAGGGCGCCAAGTTCACCGGGGAGAAGCTCAAGGAGTCGGGAAAGGCCGCCGAGCCGAAGGCGAAGACCGCCTGGGAGAACCTGAAGGAGGGGGCCACCGCCTTCGGCCAGAGCGTCAAGAACTTCTTCACCCGGCTCTTCTCCGACTAGCGGCCGCGGCACGCGGCCCCCGGGGCGGGGTGCCGCGCAGCGCTCCCGCGCCGGGGCGGCGTCACCGGTAGAGGAGGTAGGCCGCGCGCCTCCGCTTCCAGCCGGCGAGGCCGTCCTGCCACGTCCGCTCGATCGCCGCCAGGCCCACCCCCCGCTCCAGTGCGCGCCGGATACGGTCGGTCCCGCAGAGGATGTCGATGGGCAACCGCCGGCGCTCGAACTCGTAGGGCGGCCGGCGCCACCGGAAGCCGCGGGGCGCGAGCGCCCGAGCCCCCGCGATGAGCGCGAGACCCGTCAGGAACGGCTTGAACGCGGCGCGGTCCGTCACGTGGACCTGCACGCCCCCGCAGAGGCGCCCCGCCCACTTGTGGAAGGTGGGCACGAACCGGACCGGGCGGAAGCGGACGCCGGGCAGGCCGCGGCGCTCGAGGTGCTCGGCGTAGCGGTGCGCGTCCAGGAACGGCGCGCCCACCCACTCGAAGGGCCTCGTGGTCCCGCGTCCCTCGGAGAGGTTCGTCCCCTCGACCAGGCAGGCCCCGGGGTAGACGCGTGCGGTGTCAGGCGTGGGCATGTTGGGGGAGGGGGCGACCCAGGGCAGCCCGGTGTCCTCCCATGCCATGGCGCGCCGCCATCCCCGCATGGGCACCACCGTGAGGTCGCAGCCGAGCCCGTGCTCCGCGTCCAGGTAGGCGGCCAGCTCCCCGATGGTCATGCCGTGCCGGGCGGGCAGCGGGTAGAGGCCCACGAAGGACGCGAAGGCGGGATCGGGGAGGTTGCCCTCGACGGCGCCCCCCAGGGGGTTGGGCCGGTCGAGCACGATCGCCGGCACCCCGGTGCGGGCGCAGGCGCGCATGGCGAGCGCCGCGGTCCAGACGAACGTGTAGTAGCGCGCGCCCACGTCCTGCAGGTCGATGACCAGGACGTCGATGTCGCGCAGCATGGCGGCCGTCGGCTCGCGGCGCGGGCCGTAGAGGCTCAGCACCGGGAGCCCCGTGGCGGGGTCGCGGGCGCCGCGGACGGTCACGTGGTCCTGGGCGGCGCCCCAGAGCCCGTGCTCCGGCGCGAAGAGGCGCACGAGCCGGGCTCCGCGCAGGCCGCCCAGCAGCGCGGCCGCGTGCTCGAGGCGCCCGTCCACGGAGGCCTGGTGGGCGAGGAGCCCGACCCGCCGGCCGCGGAGCAACGCGGCGCAGCGGTGGACCAGCACCTCCAGCCCCGTCTCGACGCGCGGCATCCGCACGATAGTAGCCCAGCCCCGCTGCCGCCCCGGCGTAGTCCGTTTGCCGGATGAAATCAGGGCGACGGGCCCTGGAGCGAGCGGTGGGCCGTGCTAAACACTTCGGTGGATGACCGCGAAGCCGGCCTCCCCCCGCGCGCGCTGGCTCCTGGCCGGCCTCCTCGCGCTCCTCGGCCTCCACGCCGGGACGGCGGCCATCCCCGACGTGTTCGACGAGCTGTCGGGGCAGTACGCGGCGACGGCGTGGGAGATGTCGCAGTCCCGGGACTGGATCGTCCCGACGCTGGAGGGCGTGCCCCGGCTGCAGAAGCCGCCGCTCGTCTACTGGCTCACCGCGGTCTCGCTGGCGGCGCTGGGCCACGGCGAGACGGGCGCGCGCCTGCCGACCGCGCTGGCCCTCGTCGCGCTGGCGGTCGTCGTCCTGGCGCTGGGACGCCGGCTCCACGGCCCGGAGCGCGGGGTCGCCTCGGCGGCGATCTTCGGGAGCCTCCTGGGCACGGTCCTCCTCGGCAAGCTGATCATGCCGGAGCCCTTCCTGGCCCTGGGCATCTCCCTGGCCCTGCTGGCGGCGGTCCGCGCGGCGGAGGGCGGCCCGGCCAGGGGGCGATGGGTGATGGCCGCCTGGGCGGCCGCGGCGCTCGCCTCGCTGACCAAGGGGCTTCACGGCCTGCTCCTGCCCGCGGCCGCGCTGGGCGCCGTGGCGCTGGTGAGCCGGCGCGCCCGGGCGCGGCTCGGCGCGCTCCTCTCGGTGCGCGGGGTCGCGCTGTTCCTGGCGATCCTGCTGCCCTGGTACCTCGCCGTCGAGGGCAGGTTCCCCGGGTTCCTGCTCGACCACGTCGTCAACGAGCAGGTGGGCCACGTGCTCGACACGCACTTCCCCCGCGACTCGGAGCCGACGCCCGTCCCGCTGTTCTGGCTGCAGCACCTCGCGTGGTGGTTCCCCTGGGTGCTGTTCGTGCCGGCCGCGCTCCTGGCGCGGCCCGCGCGGAGCCCGCACCCGCTCCGGCTCCTGCCGGCCGCGTGGCTCCTCACGACGGCGGTGGCCGTGACGCTGGCCGGCCAGCGCCAGGACTACTACAGCATGAGCGCCTGGCCGGCCTTCGCGCTGCTGGCCTCCCGCGCCTGGGAGCCCTCGGCGG
>JBBIOF010000444.1:0-3001 GCA_037443505.1 Candidatus Rokuibacteriota bacterium | reverse complement strand
GGGGCCGCCGCGCTCGCCCGGCCGGTCCCGCCGGCGTGGGGCGAGCAGGGCGACCCGCAGGCGGGCCGGGCGGTCTACGAGCGCAGGTGCGCCGGGTGCCACGGCGAGAAGGGAGACGGCAAGGGGCCGGCGGCGGAGCTGCTCGTGCCCCGTCCCAGGGACTTCACCGCCGGCGTCTACAAGATCCGCACGACCTCGAGCAAGATCCCCAGCGACCAGGACCTGTTCCGGGTGATCACGGAGGGCATGCCGGGCACCTCGATGCCGCCGTGGGCGGTGCTGCCGGAGCGGGACCGGTGGAACCTGGTCGCCTACATCAAGACCTTCGCCCCCGAGAAGTTCAAGGAGCCGGCGAAGCCGCAGGAGCTGCCCCCGGAGGTGGCCTCCTCGGCCGAGTCCATCCGGCGGGGCAAGGAGATGTTCGAGGCCATCGAGTGCCACAAGTGCCACGGCGCCGAGGGACGGGGAGACGGGCCGTCGCGGGCCGAGCTGAAGGACGACTGGGGTCACCCCATCGCGCCGGCCAACCTCACCCGGCGCTGGAACTTCCGGGGCGGCGCCGGGCGCCGGGACATCGCCATGCGCCTGGCCGCCGGGGTCCTGGGCACGCCCATGCCGTCGTTCATCGACAGCGTGGAGAAGCCCGAGGACATCTGGCACCTGACGAACTACGTCCTGTCGCTGGGCCCGGAGTCGCCGAGGTACGCCACCCTGGTGACGGCCACGGCCGTGAAGGAGACGATCCCCGACGACCCCGCGGCGGACTTCTGGCGCCGGCTGCCGCCGCAGAACATCCCGCTGGTGGGTCAGGTGATCGTGGAGCCCCGGAACGTCAACCCGTCGATCGACATGGTCACGGTCCGGGCGGCCTGGAGCGAGCGCGAGATCGCGTTCCACCTCACCTGGGACGACCCGACCGAGTCCCGGGCGTCCGCGGACGGCGCGGCGCCCGCCGACGCGGTCTCCCTGCAGTTCGCGCCGAAGGTCGGGTCGGCCGGCGAGCGGCCGTACTTCCTGATGGGCGACGCGTCGGACCCCGTCTACCTGCTCCGCTGGGAGCAGGGCAAGGGCGTGGTCGAGGCGAGCGCCCAGGGCCCCACCCGGGTGACGGCGCTGCCCGGGTCGGAGGCGACCGGCCGGGCGTCCTGGGCCAACGGCCAGTACCGGCTGGTGATGAAGCGCGCGCTGGCCGCGCGGGACGCCGCCCGCGTGGCCTTCCAGCCGGCGGTGTTCACTCCCATCGCGTTCCAGGCGTGGGACGGGGGCGCGGGGGAGACCGGCGCCAGGATGTCCTTGACGTCGTGGTACTATCTGCGCCTGGAGGACCCGCAGTCGAACCGCCGTTTCGTCGTGCCTCCCGTTGTGGCCCTCTTGACTCTCGCGGCGATGGCGCTCGTGGTCCGGGCGGCGAACCGGCGGGCGTGACCAGACCCACAGGACGAGGAGGACGAGGAGCGATGCGTAAGCTCGTGACCGTGACGACGGCCCTCGCGCTCGTGGCGGGGACGGCGGCGCTCGCCGGCGGGCCTGGCCCCGCCGCCGCCCAGGGCGGCGGCACCATCGAGGCCGAGGTGAAGTACGGCGGCGCGCCCGTGGTGGAGAAGATCAAGGTCAACAAGGACACGCAGAAGTGCGGCACCGAGGCGGTGATCGAGAAGGTCGCCGTCGGCCCCAACAAGGGGCTGGCCAGCGCGGTGGTGTCGGTGCCCACGGCGAAGGGGGCGGCCCGGGCGGTGAAGGGGGTCCTGGACCAGCACGGCTGCAAGTTCGTGCCCCACGTGGTCGCCATGACGCCCGGCGAGATCGAGATCCGGAACTCCGACGACATCCTGCACAACATCCACACCTACTCGACCGCCAACCCGTCCATCAACAAGGCCCAGCCCAAGTTCAAGAAGGTGATGACGGAGAGGTTCGAGAAGCCGGAGATCGTGAAGGTCACCTGCGACGTGCACAGCTGGATGCTGGGCTGGGTGGCGGTCATGCCCACGCCGTACTTCGCCGTCACCGGCACCGGCGGCACCGCGAAGATCGAGAACGTGCCGCCCGGCAAGCACACGGTGGAGGTGTGGCACGAGACGCTGGGCAAGCAGAGCAAGGAGGTGGAGGTCAAGGCGGGGCAGACGACGAAGGTGAGCTTCGAGCTGAAGAAGTAACCACGCCGGACTCCCGGGGGGCGAGACAGCATGCTCAGCTGGTGGCTGCCCGAGAACGTCTCCACCTACGGCCAGGACGTCGACTGGATGTTCCACGTGATCTACTGGATCACCGGCGGGACGTTCGTCCTGGTGACGGTCACCTTCCTGACGTTCATCGTCCTCTATCGCGACCGCCCCGGGCGCCGGGTGCGGTACACCCACGGCAACACCCCGCTGGAGATCGTCTGGACGGTGGTGCCGGCCCTCATCCTGGTGATCCTCACCTTCCTCAGCGTGCCGGCGTGGTCGAGGATCAAGATGACCATGCCCGCGACCGACCTGGTCATCCAGGTCAACGCCAAGCAGTTCAACTGGCAGGTGACCTACCCGGGGGCCGACGGCCGGTTCGGCACCGCCGACGACCGGACGTTCCTGGACGAGATGCACGTGCCGGTGGGCCGGCCGGTCCGGGTGAACCTCAGGTCGCAGGACGTGATCCACAGCTTCTTCGTGCCCCAGTTCCGCATCAAGCAGGACGCCGTGCCCGGGCGCGAGATCGGCGCCTGGTTCGAGGTCACCCGGCCCGGCAAGTACGAGCTGCCGTGCGCCGAGCTGTGCGGCTTCGGCCACTCCGGGATGCGGGGCTGGGTCTACGCGCACACGGCCGAGGAGTACGCCCGCTGGGCCGCCGAGAACCTGCGGGCGGAGGCGGCCCCGGCCGCCGGGGAGCAGCAGCAGGAGCAGCCGGCCGCCGCCGCGGCGGCGGCCCCGACGGGGGGGAGAGCCCCGCGATGAGCGCCCCCGCCGCCCCCGGCCACGCCCACGCCGCACCCGCGCCCCACGCGCGCGGCGTCCTCCGGCCC
>JBBIOF010000443.1:0-3004 GCA_037443505.1 Candidatus Rokuibacteriota bacterium | reverse complement strand
CCCAGGGCGCGGCAGCGCGCCTCCACCTCCTCGCGCGCCCGCCGGTAGCGGCCGATCCGCGGGAAGTCGCCGCAGGGCGCCGCGAACGCCGCGGCCTCCTCCCGGAGGGCCGTGAGCCGCCCCACCTCGGCCTCGACCTCACGGACGCGCTTGAGGTTCTGGTACTGGCCGAAGGAGGCCTCGACGCGCCGCCGGAGCACCTCGGGTTCCGCGCCGGTGGCCAGGAGGTTGGCCACCGAGCCGTAGCCCAGCTTGAACTGGCTGGCGATGGGCTCCGGCGAGCCGTCCACGACGCGCACGACGTCCTCCACCCCGTCGCGGGCGTCCAGCGCGATGATGCACTGCCCCTCGGCGTCGATGCCCCGCCGTCCCGCACGCCCCGCCATCTGCGTGAGCTCGTTGTGGGACAGCGAGCGGAAGCCGCGCTCGGTCCGCTTGGTGAGGCCCTGGAGCACCACCGAGCGGGCGGGCATGTGGATGCCCAGGCTCATCGTCTCCGTGGCGAACACGACCTTGCAGAGGCCGCGCTCGAACAGCCGCTCGATGAGCCGCTTGAGGCTGGGGAGGATGCCCGCGTGGTGGACCCCCACGCCCAGGCGGAGCGCCCGGAGGACGGTCTGGTTCAGCTGGGAGTCGCCGAGGGAGGGGCTGTCGGCCAGCGCCTCGTCCACGGCCCGCTGCACCTCGCGCGCCTGCTCGGTGGTGATCAGGGGCCGCCCGTCGGCCAGCACGTCCTCCATGGCGCGCTCGCAGCCCACGCGGCTGAAGATGAAGTAGATGGCGGGCAGCCAGCCGCGGGCCTCCAGGCTCTCGATGAGCACGGTCGGGTCCACCACGCGGCGGCTCACCCAGCGGCTGCGCTCGTCGGGGACCCGGCGCTCGTCGCCCACGATGCGGGCCTGGCCGGTCCGGACCTTGTCGAACTCGTGGATCTCGCCCACCAGATCGGCCAGCGCGTAGCGGAGGGGCACCGGGCGGTGGGGGTGGTAGATGGGGACGATGGGCCGGTGCACCATGGAGATCCAGTCGGCAATCTCCTTGACGTTGGCCACGGTGGCCGACAGGCCCACCAGGATCACGTCGCGCGGCGCGTTGACGATGATCTCCTCCCAGACGGTGCCCCGTCCCTCGTCGCCCATGTAGTGGCACTCGTCCAGCACCACGTAGCCCAGGTCGCCGAACCCGCCGCCGTAGAACATGTTGCGGAGGATCTCGGTGGTCATGACCAGCACCCGCCCCTGCGGGTTGACCTTGACGTCGCCCGTCAGGATGCCCACCGTCTCGGCGCCGAAGGCCCGGGTGAAGTCGGCGAACTTCTGGTTCGACAGCGCCTTGAGGGGCGTGGTGTAGGCGATGCGCCGGCCCCCCGCCAGGGCGGCGTGGATGGCGAACTCGGCGACCAGGGTCTTGCCGGCGCCGGTGGGCGCCGATACGATGACGGACTGCCCCGCCTGGATGGCCTCGATGGCCTCCACCTGGAAGTCGTCCAGGGCGAAGGGATAGCGTGCCCGGAAATCCTCGATCAGACCCATCGGTCGCCACATTAACACGCGGGCGGACGACGCGTGGGAGGAGGACCCCGCCGTGATCGTGTTCCACGTCGCCATCACCGCCGCCGAGGACTACCTCACCCGCCGCGAGCCGCACCGGCGCGCGCACATCCAGCGGCTGGAGAGGCTGCGCGCGGCCGGGGCCGTCGTGGGCGGCGGCCCGGCGCCGGACGGGCGGACGGCGGACGTCGTCTACCGGCTCCAGCGCCCGGAGCAGCTCAGGGCCATCGTGGAGGAGGACCCGTACTGGACCGGGGGCGTGTGGACGCACTACGCGCCCCGCAGCTTCCGCGAGTTCGTCGAGCCCTGGGAGCTGCCGCCCGTGGTGCTGGACGGCTCGCGCCGGGTCACCGTGGTGGAGGGCCCCGCCGCCGACGCCGACATGGCGCAGCTTGCCCTCATCGAGATGCGCGGCCGCCGGCAGGTCACCTTCGGCGGCTTCCTGGAGGACGGGACGGCCTGGGCGCTCTGCGCCACGCCCGACCCGGAGACCGCCCTCGGCTGGTTCGCCGGGAGCGGCGTCTGGGCCGCCGGGCGCCTCACCGCCCGGCCGCTGCTCCACGTGCTCTGAGGGCGGCCGGCACGGCGTCGTCGCCGGACTCGCGCTACTCGAGGCCCGCCAGGGCCAGGAGCCGGCGCATGCGCTCCGCGGCCAGGTCGGGATCGCGCAGGAGCCCGGCCTGGTCGGCCAGCACGAACAGCTCGCCCAGGTGCACGACGGAGCGCGCGCCCTCGAGCCCGGCCACCATGCGGAAGTGCGCCTGGTGCCCGTTGAGGTAGGCGAGGAACGCCACGCCGGTGCGGTAGAGGCGGGCGGGCGGCTTGAAGAGGTGGCGGGCGAGCGCCACGCACGGGGCGAGGATTTCCTCGTAGGCGGCCAGGTCGCCGGCGTCGAGGGCGCGGAGGGCGGCGGCCGCGGCCGGGGCGATGGGGTCGAAGGTCGCCAGCAGCGCGTCGCTCCCGGGGCCCCCGTCGCCGCGGATCACGGCCGGGAAGTCCGGCCCGTCGCCGGCATAGAGGCGCACCCCGGCCGGCAGGCGCCCCCGCAGGGCCGCCTCGCAGTCCCGGTCCAGCGTCGAGAGGCTGACGCCTTCCACCTTCGAGGGGCGGTCGGCGACGACGGCGAGGAGCACCTCGGCGGCCGCGGCCGGGTCGCGGTGGCCCCAGTAGCCCTCCAGCGCCGGGTCGAGCGCGCTCGCGGGCCACTGGACGATCGCCGGCCGCGAGAGCTGGGAGAGGACCCGGCCGTACACCTTCACGTAGTCGTCGGGGCCGGAGGCGATGCGGGCCAGGGCCCGGCTGCCCAGGAGCAGGACGCGGCCGCCGTGCCGCTCGATCCACCCGCACTGCTCCTCCCAGGCCGCCCCGACCTCCTCCAGGCTGGGCGCGGGCGAGGCCTCCACCTGGTCGGTCCCCGCGCCGCACACGATGGGCGCGCCGCCCAGGGCCTGCGC
>JBBIOF010000442.1:0-3004 GCA_037443505.1 Candidatus Rokuibacteriota bacterium | reverse complement strand
TGCTGGGCGAGGGCGTGGACATCGCGGCCGCGCTGGCCCGCCTCGAGGCCGACGGTCCGCGCGGGACCCGGTAGCGGGAGAGGGCGCCCGCGCCCTCAGCCGCGGAGCCGCGCCTCGAACCGGCTGGCGAACGCCGGCCCCAGCCCCGACGCCTCGTGCTTGAAGAAGACGAAGGCCTCCCGCCAGGCGGGGCCCGTGGTCCGCACGCGCTCCGCCCACCGGGCCAGGTCGCCGTCCGAGTAGCCCTCGTCGCGCAGGCGGAAGTAACCGAAGTCGGCGGTGGCCACCGCCGGCGTCGTCCCCTTCTCGGAGTCCACGATGCAGAGGGCCACGTTGCGGGCGCGCAGGCGCTCGTAGACGTCGTCGGCCAGCCACGAGGGATGGCGGAACTCCACGGCGCAGCGAACGTCCGGCGGCAGCAGCGCCAGCAGGTCGCCCAGCCGGCCCAGGTCCCGCGCGAAGCTCGGCGGCAGCTGGAACAGCAGCGGGCCCAGCCGGGGCCCCAGCGTGCGGGCGGTCTCGCAGAAGTGCCGCACCGGCTCGTCCACGCCGCGCAGGCGGGCCACGTGCGTGATGCGCTGCGGCGCCTTGAGCGCGAAGGTGAAGCCCGGGGGGGTGGCGCTCGCCCAGCCGGCCAGGGTGCGCGGCACCGGCATCCGGTAGAAGGTCGCGTTGATCTCGACGGCGGCGAACCGCCCGGCGTACCAGGCGAGCATCCCGGCCGCGGGCAGGTCGGGCGGGTAGAAGCTCCCGCGCCACTCCGGGTAGCTGTAGCCGGAGGTCCCGACCAGGACGCGCACGGCGCTCAAAGGCGGCGGGCCAGGGCCGCCACCCGCTCGCGCGCGTCGGGATCGAAGCGCGTGGCCGAGCCCACCGCGCAGTTGTCCAGCGCGTGGGCGACCTGGCCGGTGGCCGGGATGGACACGCTGACGCGGGGGTCGCTGATCCCCCAGTTCAGGAGCGCCTGAGCCCACGTCCTGAGGCCGTAGTGGGCGAGGAAGGCCAGCTCGCGCTCTGGCGGCGACCGCCGCACCAGCGCCCCCTGCCCCAGCGGCCGCATGAGGATCACGCCCAGCCCGCGGTCGGCGGCGAGCGGCAGGAGCAGCTCCTCCACCTCGCGCTCCTCGGGGTTCCAGGGCACCTGCAGGACGTCCACGCGCCCGGTGGCCACGATGTCCGCCATGCGCTCGAAGTGCCCCGGGTTCCAGTGCGTGAGCCCGATGGCCCGGATCAGTCCCCGGGCCTTCAGGTCCTCCAGGTACGGCAGGTGGACGTCCGAGGCCTCGAGGTTGTGGATCTGGTAGACGTCGATGGTGCCGCCGTACCACGCGAGCGCCCGCCGGACCTGCTCGCGCCCCTCCCGGGCCGAGCCCGCCCAGACCTTGGTGGCCACGATCACCTCCCGGCGCCGGGCGCCCAGCGTGGCCGCCAGCACCCGCTCGGCCGCGCCGTACATGGGCGAGGAGTCGAAGAAGGTGACGCCGCGGGCCAGGACGGCGTCGGTGACGGGCTGGACCTCGGCCGGGTCGGGGACGTCGTAGCTGCGCCACGTGCCCATGCCGATCACCGACACCTCGAGCCCCGTCCGCCCCAGCATCCGCCGTTCCACGGTCGAGGAGTGTACGATCGGGGCGGGAGGAACGCCATGAAACGCGTCGCCGTGCTGGACGACTACCAGGGCGAGGTGCCGTCGCTGCCGTGCTGGCGGCGCCTGGACGGGCGGGTGAGCCTGGACCTCTACCGCGACACGCTGCACGACGAGGCCGCGCTGGCCGCGCGGCTGGCGCCCTACGAGATCCTGGTGCCCATCCGGGAGCGGACGCGCTTCCCGGCCTCGCTGCTGGCGCGGCTGCCGGCGCTCGAGCTGCTGGCCATCACCGGGCGCAACACCGGGCACGTGGACGTCGCCGCCGCCACCGAGCGGGGGGTGCTGGTGGCCGACACGGGCAGCTCCGGGCCCGCGGCCATCGAGCACGCCATGGCCATGATCCTGGCCGTGGTCCGCCGCCTCCCCCAGGAGGAGCGCGCGCTCCGCGCCGGGCGGTGGCAGACCGGGTTCGGGGTCGAGCTGGCCGGCAAGACGCTGGGCGTGGTGGGCCTGGGCCGCATCGGCTCCCGCATCGCCGCGTTCGGCCGGTTCCTCGGGATGCGGGTGCTCGCCTGGGGGCCGACGCTGACGCCGGACCGCGCGCGGGCCGCGGGCGCCGAGCACGTGCCGCTCGACACGCTCCTCCGGGAGAGCGACGTGGTCACCCTCCACACCCGCCTGAGCGACCTCACGCGCGGGCTGCTCACGGCCCGGCACCTGGCCCTGATGAAGCCCACGGCCTACCTGGTGAACACCGCCCGGGGGCCCCTGGTGGACGAGGCGGCGCTCCTGGCGGCGCTGCAGGAGCGGCGGATCGCGGGCGCCGCCCTGGACGTCTTCGACGTGGAGCCCCTGCCGCCGGACCACCCCTTCCTCCCCCTCGACAACGTGGTCCTCACGCCGCACATCGGCTACGTGACGCGCGAGGGCTACGAGGTGTTCTTCGGTCAGGTGGTGGACACGATCGCGGCCTACCTGGACGGCAAGGTCCCCGACCGCGCACTGAACCCGGAGGCCCTCGCTCGCCGCCGCTGAGCAGCCCCCGGGGCGTCCGCCCCCGGGGGGCGGAGCGCTGACGCGCCGGTGCTCGTGGAACACCGCCTCCCTCCGGGATGAACTCGCGCTCAGAGGTCGGGCAAGCGGTTGCAGGTCCCGGAGCGCCCGGCGGGGGAACCGCCCGTTCCGGGCCCGGTACGCCTCTTGCTGCCCGATGGAGGCGGGAGCGGTGGCCCACCGAGCCAGCGGGCGATGCCCCGGCCCCCGGCCGCCAGGACCGCCCTCCCGGCCGCGCCCACGCGCCCCTGTGGGCGCGGCTCTTCGTCTCCGGGGCCCGGGGGGCCGGCTACTTCTCCTCGGCCAGCCGGCGGCTCAGCGCGACCAGCGCGTCGAGCCGCGCCCGGGCCGCGCCGCTGGCGA
>JBBIOF010000441.1:0-3007 GCA_037443505.1 Candidatus Rokuibacteriota bacterium | reverse complement strand
CGCCGCAGGCCTGGCCATCGCCGCGTGCTGGCCGTCCCGCCCCGCCGCCCAGCAGCCCGCCGTCAAGCTCGGGCTGGCGGCGGCCGTGTCGGGCGGCTCCGCCGCCTCGGGCGAGGCGATCCGGCGGGGCCTGCTCGTCGCCATCGAGGAGGTCAACGCCCGCGGCGGGGTGCTGGGCGGGCGGAAGCTGGAACTGGTCGTCCGCGACGACGAGGGCAACCCGAGCAAGGGCGTGACCATCGCCCGCGAGCTGGTGGAGCGGGAGAGGGTGGCGGCCGTCTTCGGCGGGCTGCACACCACGGTGGCCCTGGCCCAGGTCCCGGTCTGGCACGAGCTCCGGGCGCCGTACATGGGGGTGTGGGCGGCAGGCACCAACATCACCCGCAACGGGCGAAGCCCCAACTACGTCTTCCGCGTCTCGGCCAACGACGACTACGTGGACCGGTTCCTGGTCCGCTACGCCGTGGAGAAGCTCCGCAGGTCCCGCCCGGGCCTGCTCCTCGAGAACACCGCGTGGGGCCAGTCCAACGAGCAGGGGCTCCAGCGCTGGCTGGGGGAGCGGAAGCTCAAGCCGGTGGGGATCGAGAAGTTCAACTGGAACGACCCCGACATGAGCCCCCAGCTCCTCCGGCTCAAGAACGGCGGCGCCGACCTGGTCATCCTGGTCGCCAACGCCCCCGAGGGCGCCCAGGTGGTGAAGTCGCGGGCGAAGATCGGCTGGGACGTGCCCATCCTCTCGCACTGGGGGATCTCGGGCGGGCGATTCGCGGAGCTCACCGGGGAGCTGAGCGACGGCGTGGTGTTCATCCAGACCTACTCCTTCTTCGGCCGGCAGAACGAGCGCGGCCAGTACGTGCTGCGGGCGCTCCGGGAGAAGTTCGGCGTCAAGGGGCCGGAGGACGTCATCGCCCCCGTGGGCACCGCCAACGCCTACGACGCGCTCCACCTGGTGGCGCTGGCCATCGAGCAGGCCCGGTCGGCCGAGGGGCCCAGGGTGCGCGACGCCCTGGAGAGCCTCAAGACCCCGTACGCCGGGCTCATCAAGACCTACCGGCGCCCCTTCACGCCGGACCAGCACGACGCCCTGACCGACGACGACTACGTCATGGTGGTCTGGAAAGGCGGCAGGATCGTCCCGGTCCAGTAGCCGCGAGTGCTCGTCCAGCTCGCCGTCACCGGCCTGGCCCTGGGCGCCATGTACGCGCTCGTCGCCCTGGGCTACCACATCACGTGGGCGACGAGCCGGACGATGAACTTCTCCCAGGGCCAGACGGTCATGGTGGGTGCGGTGGTCGCCTACGCGCTCCACGTCGCCGCCGGCTGGCCCTTCCTGCCGGCGCTGGCCGTCACCCTCCTGGCGTCGGCGGCCTTCGGCGTCCTGGTGGAGCGGGTGGCGGTGCGCCCCTTCTTCCGCTCGGCCTCGCCCGTCTGGCTGCTGTCCACCATCGCCTGCGGGATCATCGCCGAGAACGTGGCGATGCTGCTCTTCGGCAAGGACGCCCGCGCGTTCCCCTCGGCGCTGGCCACCCGGCCGGTCCTGCTGGCGGGGGCCGGCGTGTACCCGCAGGAGCTGCTGCTGCCCGTGGCGGGGCTCGCCCTCATGGGCGCGGTCCAGCTCTTCTACCACCGCACGTTCTACGGCAAGCAGCTCAAGGCGGTGGCCTGGAACCCCGAGGCGGCCGGGCTCGTGGGCGTCCACGTCCCGCGCGCCGTGATGACCGCCTACGCGCTCTCCTCGCTGCTGGCCGGCGCGGCCGGCGTGCTGCTGGCGCCCCTGCTCAACGTGGCCGCCACCATGGGCACGCTCATCGGCCTCAAGGCCTTCGCCGTGGCCATCATCGGAGGGCTCGACTCGGCCGGGGGGATCGTGCTGGCGGGCTTCCTCTACGGCCTGGTGGAGTCCACCGTGGCCGGCTACGTGTCCACGGGCGCGCGGGAGATCGTGGGCTTCGCGGTGGTGATCCTCATGCTGATCGTGCGGCCCCGGGGGCTCCTCGGGGCTCGCCCGTCACGCCGCGTGTGATCGCCCGGCTGGGCTGGGGCCTGGCGGCGCTGGCCGCGGCCGCCGTGCCGCTCCTCACGGCCAACACGTACTACCTCTACGTGGCCATGACCGTGGCCATCATGGCCGTGGTCAGCTCGGGCCTGAACGTCCTGGCGGGCCTCACCGGCCAGATCTCGCTGGGCCACGCGGGCCTCTACGCCATCGGCGCCTACACGGGCGCCCTCCTGGCCACGCGGGCGGGGCTCGGCTTCTGGCTCGCGCTGCCTGCCGCGGTGGTGGTCACCGCGGCGGTGGGCGCCGCGCTGGCGCTGGCCGCGCTCCGGGTCTCGGGGCCGTACCTCGCCATGGTGACCATCGCGTTCGGCGTCATCGTGGAGGGCGCGCTCGTGGAGTGGGTGGGCCTCACGGGCGGGCCCGGCGGCGTCTTCGACATCCCGCGGCCGTCGCTGGGCGGGGCGGCCCTCGGGCTGCCGGCCTACCACTACGTGGTGGCGGCGGGCGCGGCCCTCGCCTTCTGGGCCACGCGGAGCCTGATGCGCTCGGCGTGGGGCCGCGCCTTCGTCGCCGTGAAGGACAGCGAGGCGGCGGCCGAGTCGCTGGGCCTGTCGACGTACCGGCTGCGCACGGCGGCCTTCACGGTCTCCGCGGCGTTCGCCGGCGCCGGCGGGTGCCTGTTCGCGTTCCTCCAGGGCTACCTCTCGCCGGACAGCTTCACGCTGCAGACCTCGATCCTGTTCCTGCTCATCGTCCTCTTCGGCGGGCTGGGGAGCCTGGCGGGGCCCCTGGTGGGCGGGCTCGTGCTGGTGCTCCTGCCGGAGCTGCTGCGCCAGTTCCTCGAGTACCGCCTGATCCTCTACGGCGCGCTGCTGCTGCTCTCGATCTACTTCCTTCCGCGCGGCGTGGTGGGCGCCCTGGGTCGGCGTGCCCGCCCGCCGGCCCCGGGGGCTGCGAGCGCGGGCGAGCCGCCCGTGCGGCTTTACGATCCTTCCGGTCCGTATACGG
>JBBIOF010000440.1:0-3007 GCA_037443505.1 Candidatus Rokuibacteriota bacterium | reverse complement strand
GCGGCGTCGAGCCCGCGACACCGCGCCAGGCTCTCCGGCGCGCCGTCTTCGGGATCCACGCGCCCGCCGGGGAAGGCGTGGTAGCCGCCCAGGAACTTCATGCCGCGGTGCCGCCGGATCAGGTAGACCTCCAGCGGCCCGCCCGCGGCGCGCGACGGCCGGACGACCAGGACGGAGGCGGCGGGCCTCGGGGGCACGGGGGTCATCGCGGCGATGATATCCCGCCCGGGGTGGTCGGGGCTCCGGGCGCCCGGCGCTCGCTCGACCGGAGGGGGAAGCGCCCGCCGCGCACTCCCCGGGCCCGGAGGAGGGGTGGAGGGGGCGCCTGCCGCCCCCTCCGGCTCAGAGATTGATGAGCTGGGCGACGCGCTCGCGGTGGTAGGTCGCGTCCCCGAACGTGAACTCGCCGAACTTCGCCCGCTTGAAGTAGAGGTGCAGGTCGTGCTCCCACGTGAAGCCGATGCCGCCGTGCAGCTGGATGCCGTCGCCGGCGACCCGCCGGTAGGCGTCGGACACGTAGGCCTTCGCCATCGAGGCGGCCAGGCGCGCCTCGGGCGCGCTCTCGTCCAGGGCCCAGGCCGCGTAGTAGGTGAGCGACTTGGCGTTCTCCACCTCGACGAGCATGTCGGCGCACTTGTGCTTGACGCCCTGGTAGCTGCCGATGGGCCGCCCGAAGGCCACCCGGATCTTGGCGTACTCCGTGGTCATCTCCAGGACCTTCTGGGCGCCGCCGCACATCTCCGCGCACAGCGCCACCGTCGCGCGCTGGACGACGCGGTCCAGCGGCGGCCAGCCGCCGTCGGCCTCCCCCAGCACCGCGCTCGCCGGCACCCGGACGTCCCGGAGCGCCACCTCGCAGAGCTTGCGGGTCTGGTCCATGGTGGGCAGGAGCTTGACCTCGAGGCCGGGCGCGTTCCGGGGCACCAGGAACAGGCCGACCCCCTGCTCCGGCTCCGGGCCGGCCGCGCTCCGGGCGGCCACCACCAGCGCGTCCGCCACGTGGGCGTCGAGCACGAAGAGCTTGGTGCCGCTCAGCACCCAGTCGCCGCCGGCCTTCCGCGCCGTCGCCGTGATCCCGCCGGCGTCCCACCGGGCGCTGGGCTCCATCCATGCCAGCGCCAGCCGGGCCTGGCCCGCCGCGATCCGCGGCAGCCACTCCTTCTTCTGCTCGGCGGAGCCGGCCTCCAGGATGGCCAGGCCCCCCAGCAGCACGGTGGAGAAGAAGGGGCCCGGCATGACCACTCGCCCCATCTCCTCCATCAGCACGGTGAGGTCCACGAACCCGAGCCCGCTGCCGCCGTAGGCCTCCGGGTAGACGAGCCCGAGCCAGCCCTGCTCCGCCAGCTTGCTCCAGAACTCGTCCGTGAAGCCCGCCGGCTCCTCCATGCGCTGGCGGACGAAGGCGGACGTGCACTCGTTTTCCAGGAACTTCCGCGCGGTGGCGCGGAGCATCTCCTGCTCGTCGCTGAAGCCGAAATTCATGGCGGGGGGTCTCCCGGGTTAGCCCTTCGGCAGGCCGAGGATGCGCTCGCCGATGATGTTCTTCTGCACCTCCGTCGTGCCGCCCTCGATGGAGTTGGCGCGCGAGCGGAGGAACGTGTACTGCCACATGCCCTCCTCGACGGCCCACTCGGAGCCCCGCACGAGCTGCGAGTACGGCCCCTCGATCTCCATGGCGATCTCCTGGAGGCGCTGGTGGGTGCTGACCCAGCCCATCTTGCCGGTGGACGCCTCCGGGCCGGGCATCTCGCCGCGGAGCAGCCGCGTCATGGCCCGGGCGCCGGTCAGCCGGAGGCACTCGGTCTCGATCCAGAGCTGGGCGATCTTCTGGCGCATCAGGGGGTCGCGCGTCACCTGCCGGCCGTGCTTCTCCATGCGCCGGGCCAGCTCGATCAGGCCGTCCAGGGCGATGCGCAGGCGCACCTGCAGGCCGAAGCCGAGGGCCAGCCGCTCGTACATGAGGGTGGTGAGGCCCACCTGCCAGCCGTTGTTGACGCCGCCCAGGACCTGCGACTCGTGGACGCGGACGTTGTCGAAGAAGACCTCGTTGAACTCCGGGTCGCCGGTGATCTGCCTGAGCGGCTTCACCGTGACGCCGGGCGCGTGCATGTCCAGCAGGAAGTAGGTGATGCCCTTGTGCCGGGGCGCGTCGGGGTCGGTGCGGGCGAGCAGCATCATCCAGTCGGCCACGTGGGCCAGCGAGGTCCAGACCTTCTGGCCGTTGACGACCCAGTACTCGCCGTCCCGGACCGCCCGCGTCTGGAGCGCGGCCAGGTCGGAGCCGGCGTTGGGCTCCGAGTAGCCCTGGCACCAGATCTCCTCGCAGGAGAGGATCTTCGCCAGGTAGCGCTTCTTCTGCTCCTCGGTGCCGTAGGCGATGATGGTGGGGCCCGCCATGCCCACGCCCAGGATGTTGAGGATGAACGGCGCCCGCGCGAGGGCCAGCTCCTCGTGGAGGATCAGCTCCTCCATGTAGGTGAGCCCGCGGCCCCCGTACTCCCGCGGCCAGGTGAGCCCGATGAAGCCGGCCTCGTAGAGCCTCCGCTGCCAGTCGCGGAGGAACTCGTACGCCTGCGGGCGCGGGACCTCGGCCGCGGCCATGACCCGGCGGGTCCATTCCTCGGGCATGTTGGCCCTGAGCCAGTCCCTGACCTGCTGGCGGAACGCCTCTTGCTCGGGCGTCAGAGAGAAGTCCAAGTTCCCCCTCCTGGAGAGCGGACCGCACCCGCAAATGAACAGCGGTTCATTGTAGGGACCCCTCTTCGCCCCCGTCAAGGTTATACTCCCCCGCCGTGATCACCATCTCCCTTTCTCGGCTGCAGTCCCGCATCGCGGCCCTGGCCCGCTTCGGGGCCCTGCCCGGGGGCGGCGTCACCCGGCCCGCCTGGAGCCCCCAGCACGAGGAGGCCCGGGCATGGCTCCTCGGCGAGCTGCGCGCCGCCGGCCTCGCGGCCTGGGTGGACCCGGCCGGCAACGTCTTCGGCGGCCTGGGCACGGCGGCGTTCGA
>JBBIOF010000439.1:0-3014 GCA_037443505.1 Candidatus Rokuibacteriota bacterium | reverse complement strand
ACGCCCCGTGCCAGGTCGTGGGCCACCGTGGCGGCGACGAACGTGGCCAGCGCCACCACGGTGAGCACCTGCCCCTGCCGGACCCCGGAGGCGGCCAGCGCGGCCGCGGACAGCAGGGCGACGGCGGCCGGGGCGAGGAAGTTCCGCCGCAGGTTGTCCAGCGACGCCCGGCGCCACGCGATCAGGGGGCCCACGCCCATGAGCAGGAGGACCACCACCAGGATCGGGTAGTTCACCAGGTTGAAGTAGGGCGCGCCGACGCTGGCCTTCACCCCCCGGACCGCCTCCGACAGGACCGGGTACAGGGTGCCGAAGAGCACCGAGAAGGTGGCCGCCAGGAGCACCACGTTGTTCAGCACGAAGGCGCTCTCGCGGCTCACCAGCGACTCCAGCTCGGCCGGGCTCCGCAGCCGGTCGCTCCGCACGGCCACCAGCCCGAAGGCCCCCAGCAGCACCACGGCGATGAAGGCGAGGAAGGCGACGCCCAGGGCCGGGCCGCTGGCGAAGGCGTGCACCGAGGTGATGATCCCCGAGCGGGTGAGGAACGTCCCGAACAGGGTGAGGGCGAAGGTCAGGATCACCAGCGACAGGTTCCACACCTTCAGCATGTCGCGGCGCTCCTGGATCATCACCGAGTGGAGGAACGCCGTGCCCGTGAGCCACGGCAGGAGCGAGGCGTTCTCCACCGGGTCCCACGCCCAGTAGCCGCCCCAGCCCAGCACCCGGTAGGCCCACCACGCGCCCAGGAGGATGCCCGCGGTGAGGGCCCACCAGGCGGCGATGGTCCAGCGGCGCGTGCTCACGATCCAGTCGGCCCCCAGGCGGCCCGTGAGGAGCGCGGCGATGGCGAAGGCGAACGGCACCGTGAAGCCCACGTAGCCCAGGTAGAGGGCGGGCGGGTGGAACGCCATCCCCGGGTTCTCGAGCAGCGGGTTGAGGCCCCGGCCGTCGAGGGGCGCGGGCACCAGGCGCTCGAAGGGGCTCGAGACGAAGAGCATCACGGCCAGGAAGAAGGCAGAGACGGACAGCAGCACCGCGATCACGTGGGGCAGCAGGCCGGCGTGGCGGCGCGCGTGGAGCACGGCCACGGCCGCCGTGCACCCGGCCAGCATCCACTCCCAGAGGAGGATGGAGCCCTCCAGCGCCCCCCACAGGCCGCTCACGCGGTAGGGGAGCGGCGTGCCCAGGCTCGAGTTCTGCGCCACGTAGCGGAGCGAGAAGTCGCCGGCGATCAGGGCCCACTCCATCACCGCCACCGCGACGCTGACCACCGCGAACTGGGCCAGCGCCACGCCCCGGGCGTTGGCCACCCAGCCTGCCCGCCCGCTTCGGGCCCCGAGCGAGGCGGCGACGATGCCCCAGGCCGCCAGGAGGAAGGCGATCCAGAGTGCGGCGGCGCCGAGAGTGGCCGTCACCGCCGCCCCTCGCCGCCCGCCCGGGAACCCCGTGTTGGTCGCATGCGCGTTCCGCCGGCGGGCCGGTTGCGAGTCCGGTGCCAGGTCGCGCCGCGTCTCCCAACCCGCCTGAAATCACGCGCTTGGTGGCGCGCCCGGCTCGCTCACCGTCCGCACGCACCGCGCAGGTGAGTAGGTTGTGCCGCCCCACGTGTGGGGGGAATTCCCCACGTCCGGGGCACGCGACGCGCCGAAGGCCGGGTCTCCGCGGCGGGTCCGGCCTGGCACCGCCCTTGCGTCTGCCGCGGGCCCCGGAGGGAGAGCCCCATGCTCACACGCGTGCTCGGCTGGCTGGCGGCCCTCGGTCTGTGCTCGGGCGTGGTGATGGCGTTCGTGGTCGCTCCGCGCGAGCTGACGCAGGGCAACGTGCAGCGCATCATGTACCTCCACGTCCCGTCGGCCTGGGTCGCCTACCTGGCCTTCGCCGTGGTCTTCGTCGCCTCCGCGATCCACCTGTGGAAGCGCACGGCGACGGCCGACCGGCTGGCCCACGCCTCGGCGGAGACCGGGGTCGTCTTCACCGGCCTCGCCATCGCCTCCGGCTCCATCTGGGGCAAGCCCACGTGGGGCGCCTGGTGGACGTGGGACGCGCGTCTCACCACCACGGCCCTGCTGTTCGTCATCTACCTTGGCTACCTGCTCCTGCGCGGCGTGGTGGAGGACCGCGAGCGGGCGGGACGCTACGCGGCCGTGGTGGGCATCGTGGGCTTCCTCGACGTGCCGCTGGTCCACCAGTCCGTGCTCTGGTGGCGGACGCTGCACCAGCCGCCGTCCGTGGCCCGGCCGGAGGGCGGGGCGCTGCCGCCCGCCATCCTTGCCGCCCTGCTCGTCAACGTGCTCGCGTTCACGCTGGTTTACACGTACTTCGTGAGAAAGCGCTCGAGCCTGCTCGAGCTGGAGGAGGGCATCGCGCGATGACCGCCGACCACTGGAACTTCGTCCTCGGGGCCTGGGGCCTCGCCGCCGTCGTCCTCGCGGTCTACTGGCGGCGCCTGGTGAGGCGCGAGCGCGAGCTCAGGGCCCTGGCCGCACGCCAGCCCCGCGGGGCGCGGCGGTGAGCGCAAGGGTCCGGCTGGCGGCGGGCGCCGGGGTCATCGCCGCGGCCCTCGGGTACATGATCTACGCGGGCGTGACGCAGTCGGCGGTCTACTTCGTGACGCCCGCGGAGCTGACCGCGGCGCCGGTGGCGGGCAAGAGCTACCGGCTGGGCGGGCTGGTCGCGCCGGGCTCCCTCCGGTGGGACGCGCGTTCACTCGACCTCAGCTTCACGCTCACGGACTCCCGCGCCGCCGTCCCGGTCCGCCACCGCGGCAGCCCGCCCGACATGTTCGCCGAGGGACGCGGCGCCGTGGTCGAGGGTACGTGGACCGCGGATGGGTACTTCAAGGCGACGCTGATCATGGCCAAGCACTCCGAGGAGTACCGGGCGCCGGACACGGGCCGGTGAGGCCCCGGCAGGGCCGGGCGCCGGCGCCGGGTCCGGGCGGCCGGCCTCCTCTACAATAGCGGCATGCCTCCCGTGGGCCGCCGCCTGTCCGTCCTGGGCGCCGCCCTCGCGGC
>JBBIOF010000438.1:0-3016 GCA_037443505.1 Candidatus Rokuibacteriota bacterium | reverse complement strand
ATTCCCGAGTGCCCGCGCACTGGCTCGGCCCGGGCGCGGCTGCCCCAGCACGTGAGCCTGGGCATCCGGGGTGTGAAGGCCGACAGCGTGTTGCTCGACCTGGACCTGGCGGGGATCGCGGCCTCGACGGGCTCCGCGACACGGCGCGCGGCGTCGTCGAGCCCTGGGAGGCGGACCCCTGGGGCCGCGCGGCGCTCCCCGCGTACATCCACCGCTTCTCGGCCGCCAACTCGCACACGCTGGCGGCCTTCGGCATGACGCCCTCCTACCAGCGAGAGCAGCGCCGCGGGTTCTCGACCTTCGAGTTCCAGCTCACCACCACGGGAGCGCTCCGCCCGGGCACGCCGGTGGTCGTGCGCTCGGGGCTGCTCCACGTGGGCAGCTCGTCCATGCGCCTCTTCCACGTGATGTGCGACGCGCGGACCGGCGCCGAGGTGGCGGCCCTGCACCAGCTGGGCGTCCACCTGGACCTGGACGCGCGCCGGCCGGCGCCGCTGCCCGCCGCGCTCGCCGACAAGGCGCGGGCGCTCCTGGTCCCCGCCGGCGACTGACGGCGCCGGCCGCGCCGCCGCCGTATAATCGCCCATGGTGGGGCCCGATCTCGACCGGATCGCCCGGAAGTAGGGCATCCGCCTGCTGGTCCAGTTCGGATCCACCGTGGCCGGGGCGGTCCATCCGGGGAGCGACGTCGATCTCGGGGTGGTGCTGGAGCGCCCCCGGCTCACGCTGGAGGAGCACGCGGGGCTGGTGCACGAGCTGCAGCGCCTCGTCCCGGACCGCGAAGTCGACCTGGCCGTCCTGAACCACGCCGATCCGCTCTTCCTGAAGAAGGTCACCGAGAACTGCCGGCTCCTCTACGGGGCGCCGGCGGACCTCCAGCGCCTGAAGCTCCACGCCTTCAAGCGCTACCACGACTACCGGAGATACCTCGACCTCGAGCGCCGCTTCGTCGCCAGGGCGCTCGCCCGGCCGGCGGCTGGTGCTCGACCGGGATCTCGTCACCCGATCCTGGCCGAGCGGTACCTCGAGCGCATGATCGGCCGGATGATCGCCTGCGGCGGGTCAACGACTGCCTGGACCGGCCCGCGGCGGGCGACTGAACTCTCGAGCCTGGCAGCGAGCGTCCGGCCCTCCGCGCGAGACAGCAGGGCCATGACGCCGAGCGCGAGGCATGCGGCGGCGGCGAGCACGGTCACGAGGTGAAGATGCTCGGCCGTGCTGCCGAGGAGGGTGTCGCGGAGGTCCGTGCGGCCCCGGGTGCCGAGGACGACCAGCTCGGCCCCCACCCGCTGGACGTACTCCGTGATGCCGCGGCCGTGGCCCCGGTCGTCGAAGATCTCGTAGCGCACGCGGCGCGGAGCCATGCGCGCCTGAAACGGCTCGCAGAAGGCCTTCAGGCGGCGCCGTCGTGGGCTGCCACCCGCACGGCCTGTTCGAGCGCCTTGGCGGACACGGGCGAGAAGTCGGTGCAGGCGACCACCGACGTGAAGGGCCGGCCGTGCGGATCGGCGACGAGGAGGACGCTCGCCTCCGCCTTGCGCACGCAGGCCGCCGCCAGCGCGCCCGCGCCGGTATCGGGGGGAGACACGCCGTGCGTGCCGAGCACGAGCGGGTCCGCGGACAGTTCCCGCGCACGGCGCAGGATGCCGACGCGCGGATCGCCGATCTCCACCTCGAGGTCGAGGCCGGCGGCCTCCGGCAGGCCCGCGGTGAACTCCTCCAGGCATCGCGCGCGCGGCGGTCCCTGTCGAACAGGGACTTGCGCCGTGGTCGCGATCGAGGTGGGGCGGCCGTGCCGCTACCGGCGCTTCTTGCGGTCCCTCAGGTCGAGCGCGTCGGGCCGCCGGCGGGGGTCCTCGCCTCTCGGGAAGATCAGCGTCTTCTGCACCTTCTGGGTGCCCGTGGTGGGCAGGCGGTCGGTGAAGAGGACCCAGCCCGGCGCCTTGAAGTAGGCGAGGCGCTCCAGGCACCAGTCCTGGATGCGCTCGGCCAGGGCGCGGCCCGGCGCGGCGCCGGGCATGGGCACGACGCACGCCATGACCTCCTCCTCGCGCACCTCGTCGGGCACCGCCAGCACCGCCGCCTGGGCCACGGCCTCGTGGGCGAGGAGGCAGGCCTCCACCTCCGCGGCCGCGATGTTCTCGCCGGAGCGCCGGATGATGTTCTTCTTGCGGTCCACGAAGACCAGCATGCCGTCGGGCATCTGGCGCACCACGTCGCCGGTGTGGAACCAGCCGCCGCGCCAGGCCTCCTCGGTGGCCTCGGGGTTCTTCAGGTAGCCGGCGAAGAAGCCGTGGCGCGGTCCCTCGGGCCCGCCCCAGCGCACCAGCAGCTCGCCCTCGGTGCCGCGCGGGACCTCCCGGTCCTGGTCGTCCACCACCCGGGCCTCGAAGCCGCCCACGGGCCGGCCGAAGGCGCGGGTGGTGACCTGCCGCGGCTCGTGGCAGTCGGAGAACACGCGGCCGGTCTCCGTCATGCCCCACACCTCGCAGAGGGGGAAGCCGAAGCGCTTCTCGAACAGGGGGTGCAGCTCGGGCTCCACGCCCGCGCCGAAGCCGAACTTCACGCGGTGCCGGCGCTCCTCCGGCACCTCCGGCTGCTTGAGGAGGAGCGGCGGCATCACGCCCAGGTAGTGGATGATGGTCGCCTTCGAGGCCACCACGTCCTTCCACCACCGCGCGGGGCTGAAGCGCTCGGGCTGGGCCAGGCAGTTGGCGGTGAGGATGGCGCACGTCGCCGTGACCGCCTGCGCGTTCATGTGGAAGAGCGGCAGCGGGTTGAGGAAGCGCTCGCGGCCGTACTCGATGGTCATGCGGCCCCCGAGCCGCCGGTACCAGTCGCCCGCGTTCAGGTAGTAGAGGTTGGTCAGGATGCAGCCCTTGGGCCGTCCGGTGGTGCCCGAGGTGTAGAGGAGGCTGGTCTCGGTGTCGAGCCCGGGCCGGCCCGGCCGCGGGGCGGGGCCGGGGCGGGGCAGCGAGGCGGGCATCCGCCCCGCATCGACGACGGGCAGCGGACG
>JBBIOF010000437.1:0-3022 GCA_037443505.1 Candidatus Rokuibacteriota bacterium | reverse complement strand
CTCCCTAGAGCATTCGACTCATGCCTGGATCATTCCAGTTCTGAAACACATCGTGTAGAAAATGAAACCCTCCGGCCCCCGATCCACGACGCGCTCGCCGGACGAGCCGGCGGAGGGAGGCGCCATGACCCGCGCCGCAATTCGGGAGATCCGCCACCGGGATGCCGAGCAGAGCCCCCGGCTGCCCGTGACCGGGGCCCAGATCGACCCCGCCCAGTACTTCGACGCCCTGCTCAGCGCCTCCTTCGACGGGTTCGTCGTCGTCGACGCTCGCGGTACGGTGCTGAAGGTGAACAAGGCCTACCTCCGGATCTCCGGGCTCCAGGCGGCCGACATCCTCGGCCACAACATCGGCGCCCTCGTTCGCCAGGGCGTCCTCAAGCACTCCGTCAGCATGGAGGTCATCAAGCGCCGCATCCCCATCACGATGATGCACACGTACCCGTCCGGACGTACGGCGCTGGTGACGGGCACGCCCGTCTTCGACGAGGACGGCCGCCTGGTCCTGGTCATCGTCAACGTGCGGGACATCACGCAGCTCAACAGGCTGCGCGAGCGGCTGGGCCAGGAGGCCGTGGCCGGCGACCCCAACGAGTCCATCTTCCTCTGCCCGGAGTACGCCGACCTGCCCACGTTCAACCTGGTGATCCACAGCGAGAAGATGAAGCGGTGCCTCTGGGCCGCGCTGAAGGTGGCCAGGTACGACTCGCCGGTGCTCATCCTGGGCGAGTCGGGGGTGGGCAAGGGGCGGTTCGCCAGGCTCATCCACGACGCGAGCCCCCAGCGGAACGGCCCCTTCGTCCACCTCAACTGCGGTGCCATCCCGGAGGCGCTGGTGGAGTCGGAGCTGTTCGGGTACGAGCGCGGCGCCTTCACCGGTGCCCTGGCCAGCGGCAAGCCGGGCCAGTTCGAGCTGGCGCAGAACGGCACCATCTTCCTGGACGAGATCGGCGAGCTGGGGATGAACCTGCAGGTCAAGCTCCTGGGGGTGATCGGGGAGAAGCGCATCCAGCGCCTGGGCGGCCGGCACTCCGTCGCCATCAACGCCCGGCTGATCGCGGCCACGAACCGCGACCTGAAGACGATGGTCGCCGAGGGCCGCTTCCGCGAGGACCTCTACTTCCGCCTCAACGTGCTCCCGCTCACGATCCCGCCGCTGCGCGAGCGGCCCGAGGACATCCCCCTGATGATCACCACCTTCCTGGAGTCGCTGAGCCGGAAGTACGGCGCGCCCCGGCGCCTGGCGCCCGAGGTGGTCCAGGCCCTCACCGAGTACCACTACCCGGGCAACGTGCGGGAACTGGAGAACATCCTCGAGCGCCTGGCCATCCTCTCCGAGGACGAGGAGATCGGCATGGCCCACCTGGCGCTCGTCGCACCGGAGGCGGCGCGCCGGGAGCCGCAGCTGGACGTCGGTGCGCCGGGCCCGCTCGCCCGGACGCTGGACCGCCTCGAAGCCCAGGTCCTCCGTCAGGCCCTGGCGCAGTGCCGGACCATGCGCGAGGCGGCGGCCCGGCTGGAGGTCAGCGTTCCCACCCTCTGGCGGAAGCTCCGCAAGCACAACCTCCACGCGGGCCGCGACCCCGGCGCGTGAGGCACGCCGCCCCGGCGGGCCGGCGGCCGCCGGGGCGGCGCGGGGCGCCTTCAGACCAGGGGAACCTCCAGGATCTCCTGGACGGGGAACTTCGACATCACCTCCACCCCGGTCTTCGTCACCCGGATCATCTCCTCGATGCGCACGCCGTGCTTGCCCGGCCGGCCGTGCTGCGTCTCGATGGCGAAGGTCATGTTCTCCTCGAGCACGATGTCCGGCGGGTTGAGCGACACCTCGCGCCAGACGATGGGCGGCTCGTACAGGGTGAGCCCGATGCCGTGGGCCCAGTTGCTGCCCGCTGTCTGGTCCTCGCTGATCACGTGGATGTCCTTCCACACCTCGGGCCCCGCGGGCCACTTCTCGGCGATCTCCCGGGTGCTCACGCCGGCCCGGATGATGCCGATGGCGTCGTAGAGCCACTCCAGCGCCAGCTTGTAGTCGTCCTTCGCCTCCTGCGAGGCCTTGCCGCAGCTGAACGTGCGGTACACGCACGTCTTGTAGCCCAGGTAGGAGGTGTTGTACGAGTCCATGTAGAGGATGTCGCCGGCCCGGATGATGCGGTCGCTCTCATCGCGGGGGTTCGGCCAGGCGAACGGGCCCGACGTCACGAACACGCCGGAGTAGATGCGGGCGCCCAGGTCGTAGGCGGTCTTGTGGGCGATGCCGCAGAGCTCGCTCTCCTTGACGCCGGGCCGGATGGCCCGCGCCACGGCGCCGAACATGGCGTCCGAGATGGTGGCGGCCGTGCGCAGGCACTCGATCTCGTCCCGGTTCTTGATCCGCCGCGCCTCCAGCATCGCGGCGGCGCCGTCCGGGCTCACCCTAAGCCCCAGGCGCTGGAACTCCGCCACCAGCCCCGGGTCCCAGGTGTCCATCGCCAGGGTCTCCCGCTCGACGCCCGCCTCCTTCAGGTCGTCGTAGATCTGCTGGCAGAACTTCCTGAGCTGCTGCTCGTGGCCGGCGGGCCCCATCACCCGCCCGATCCAGCCCGCCCCCGTGATGGCCACCTTCACCTTGGAGAGCCAGGGGGCGATCTGCCGCGCGTGGTACCCGATCTCGCCCTGCTCGTACAGGATCGGGCTGTCCTTGGTGGCCGGGAACAGCGCGTAGCGGAGCCCGGAGGCGGGCGTCGTCCAGTACGGGTTCCAGGTGGCCGTCATGTAGCGCATGTTCCACTCGTTGATGGAGAGGATGGCCCCCAGCTGCATCCGCTCCATCTGCTGCTTGACGCGGCCCATGCGGTACCGGCGCATGCGGTCCATGTTGATGCGCTCTTCCCAGTCCACCGCCTGCGTGCCGTACGGGACCCGCCCCTCGTAGTCGTCCAGGACGGGCCATTCGAACTTCAGACTCGGGTCTTCCACCGCTCTCGTGGCTCTGCTCATCCCCGACCTCCCTCGGTGTGGCGTCCCGGCCGGCGCTGCGCGC
>JBBIOF010000436.1:0-3026 GCA_037443505.1 Candidatus Rokuibacteriota bacterium | reverse complement strand
CGTGCAGCCGGCGGACGCGGGCCGCGTACTCGTCGGGCACGAGGAGCGTCGGCGGCCGGAGCCCGATGGGGTGCCAGCCGTCGCCCAGCACGGCCGCGCGCCGGAGGGCCGCCTCGGAGTGCCCGCCGATCCAGACGGGGATGCCGCCGGCCTGCCGGGGCTTCGGCAGCGCGTGCACGTCCTTCACGCGGTAGTAGCGGCCCTCGAAGCTCACCGGGTCGGTGGTCCAGACGGCCCGCATGAGCCGGATGTACTCGTCCGTGACCTGCCCGCGCTCCTCGAAGGGCGGGGCGCCCAGCGCCTCGAACTCCTCGCGCAGCCAGCCCGCGCCCGCGCCGACGATCACCCGGCCGCCGCTGAGGACGTCGATGGTGGCCAGCGTCTTGGCCGCGGTCAGCGGGTTGCGGTACGGGACCACCAGCACGCTGGTGCCCAGGCGCACCCGCGAGGTGGCGCGGGCCAGCCACGCCAGGACCGCCAGCGGCTCCAGGTAGTCCTGGCGGCCCCCGCCGGGGAACTGCCCCGTCGTGGTGTACGGGTACACCGACGTGATGGCCGAGGCGGGCAGCACGACGTGGTCCGTGACGAACAGCGACGAGTAGCGCAGCGCCTCGGCTCGGGCCGCGATCTTGAGGGCAGCGTCGGGATTCGCGAGCGGGCCGCGGCCGGGCAGCGAGATGCCGAACTCCATGGCGGGCTAATGGTAGGGCACGGTCCATGCCTTTGCAATCGCGCGGGGCGGCTGCTATCACTGGAGTCCCGTGACTCCCGCCGGCGCCCGCCGCCCCTGGCTCATGTGGACACCGCCCGCGCTGCTCTTCTTCGTGGCCTTCTTCCACCGGCCCGCACCGGGCGTGGTGGCGCGCGAGCTCATGCAGGCCTTCGACGCCACGGGCGCGCTGGTCGGCCACCTGTCGGCGACCTACTTCTACGCGTACGCGGGCCTCATGCTCCCCGCCGGCGTGCTCATCGACACCCTGGGCGTGCGGCGCGTCGTCTCGGCGGGCAGGGCCGTGATGGGCCTGGGCGCCGTGATCATGGCCGCGGCGCCCGCCGAGGGCGTGCTGTTCGCCGGCCGCTTCGTGGTCAACCTGGGCGGGTTCCTCGGGGCGGCGCTCACCCAGGGCCCGCTGGGGACGGTGCTCGACGCCCGGTGGGCGGGCGCCATGGCGGACGGCGCCCGCGTCTACCCGGTGGAGGCCTACCGGGTCGCCTTCGGCGCGTGCGCGGCGCTCGTCCTGGCCGCCGCCCTGCTGACCCTGCTCATCGAGGAGACCCGGGGCGCCAACGTTTACGCGGAGCTCCGCAGCAGGGCCGCGTCCCGCCGAATGCGTGCGTAGACGCCCCCTTTCACGCTATTGTGAGGGGGTCCGAGGCGTGGGTGAAGCTGGCGTCCAAGATCTTTCTGGCCTCCTCCCTGGTGATCGCGGTGCTCATCGCGGTGAGCGCGGTCGGGCTGCGCGCCATCGGCCACCTGGTGGGCGTCAACCGCCAGATCAGCACCCGTACCCTGCCGGCCGTCCGGCGGACCTCGGCGGTCCGTGACGCGATGCTGGCCATGGCCAGGCTGGAGGCGCGCTTCGTGGTCCTCGGCGACCGCCGCTACCTGGCCCTCTGGAAGGAGAACGCCGAGCGCACGCGCGAGGACCTCGACCGGCTGGCCCACCTGGTGCGCACGCCGCGCGAGGCGACGCTCCTCCGGGAGGCCGGCCGGACGTTCGACGCGTACCGCAACGTGGTGGCCGAGGAGGAGGCGCTGGTCCGGCGCGGGCAGCAGGCCGAGGCCCAGCGCAAGGCGGAGAGCGAGGGGCGGGCGCTCAACGAGCGCGTGACGGCGACCGTGGAGACCCTGCTCGACGCCATCCACGCCGCCGCGCTGGCGGCCCAGGCCGAGGCGGCGCAGCTGGAGGCGCGGACGTGGACCGGGGTGCTGGCGGCCCTGGGAGCGGCGGTGGGCCTGGCGTTCCTGGGGACCGCGTGGATCGCCCTGCGCCTCACCCGGTCGCTCCGGAAGCTGTCGGTGGCCACCGCGGCGGTGGCGGCCGGCTCGTTCCCGGAGCCCATCCGGGTGTCCGGACGCGACGAGGTGGCGCGCCTGGCCCGCGCCTTCAATGCCATGGCCGCCCGGCTCCGCCAGCTCGACGAGCTGAAGGAGACGTTCCTGGCCACCGTGTCCCACGAGCTGCGCTCGCCGCTCACGTCGGTCCGGGAGGCCGCGCACCTGCTGCGCGAGGAGGTCCCGGGCAGCCTGAACCCCAAGCAGGCCCGCCTGGTGGCCATCGTGGAGGAGAGCTCGGGGCGGCTCCTGCGCCTGGTCAACCAGCTCCTGGACCTCTCCCGCCTCCGGGCCGGCATGCTCACCATCGAGCGGGGGCCGGTGGACCTGGCCGAGGTCGTGCGGCGCGCCGTGGACGAGCTGAGGGCGCAGGCGGAGGAGGCGGGCCTCGCCGTCGAGGTGGAGCAGCCGTCCCGGCCCCTGACGGCCATCGGGGACCAGGACCGCCTGGTCCAGGTGGTGGTGAACCTGGTGGCCAACGCCATCCGCTTCACGCCCCGCGGCGGGCGGGTCACCGTCCGCCTCGTGGACGCCGGCCCCGAGGCCGAGATCCAGGTGGAGGACACCGGAGTGGGTATCCCGTCGCAGGCGCTTCCCCAGATCTTCGACTGGTACCAGCAGGCGCACCGGCACCGCGGCGGCACCGGCCTCGGACTTGCCATCGTCCGCGGCATCGTGGAGGCGCACGGCGGCCGGGTGACGGTCGAGTCGCACGAGGGCAAGGGCAGCCGCTTCACGGTGCTGCTGCCCCGGGGGTGGAGAGAGGCGTGAACCGATTCCTGCTCGGGGTGGCGATGCTGATCCTCGCCGGTTGCAGCTCGTGGCCGTCGCTCTGGCGCCCGGCCCCGCCGGCCCCGCCGTCCCCGCTGGACCGGGCCGACCGGCTGGTCCTCGAGGGCGAGTACGCCGGCGCGCTCTCGGCCTACGACGAGGTGCTGCGCGCGCAGCCCGACGGCCCGGCCGCGCTCCG
>JBBIOF010000435.1:0-3032 GCA_037443505.1 Candidatus Rokuibacteriota bacterium | reverse complement strand
TCTCCACGATTATCACGCCGGCACCCGACAGGGGTAGAAATGCAGCGAGCCGGTCGGCAGCCGGGGAGGCGCTCGTCCGGGTGGCCGGCGTGACGCTCTGGAGGGCTGGTCGTCGGTGCGGAAGAGGCCCGACGACCCGCCGTGGCCAGGCGGTCGCCACGCGGGGAGCCAGGCAGCCGCTGGCGCCCGGGCAGCCGGGGCTGAAAGCGGGATCTCGGGCGCGCCGGGACCGTGCTGCCCGAGCCTCAATCCGGTGGCGCGCGGGCTCCTCGTCGGGGCGATGCAGGTCGGCCTCGGTGCGCCCGACATCGCCGCCGACGAGTCCCGTCACGATCTCGTGGATCAGGATGGGCGCCGGCCCCGGCGCTCCGGGGGTTCCGTCGGCGGCCCGGGTTATCGCGACGGCCAGCGCGGCTTGCGGGTGGCCCACTCCGTCGGCGCGATGGTGTACGGCTCGCCGTCCTGCCACTGGACGATGACCACGGCGGCCCCCACGCGCCGGCCGCGTTCGTCGTAGCGGATCCGGCCCGGCACCAGCGCACCGGCCGCCGGCCCGGACGTGAGATCCAGCCGCGCGACGGCGTCCCGGACCGCCTTCGGGTCGGCCGACCGGGCCAGCTCGGCGGCTTCCTTCACGATCCAGACGTGGGCGTAGGCCATCAGCGGATCCTGGGTCATGAAGGGCTCCCCCGTGCGCTTCTTGAAGCGCTCCACCAGGGCCTCCTGGCCCTTGAGCGGATGGGCCCCGGTGGTGGCCATGACGCCCTCGAGTGCCTCCTTGCCGACCGCCTTGATGTACTCCGGTGTCACGAGCCAGGCTCCGGCGCCGATGAACGGGATCCGCAGGCCGAACTCCTTGACCTTCTGCAGCACCTGGATGGAGTCGGGCATGCTCGTGGCGCTGTAGAAGACGATGTCCGGCTGCCCGGAGCGAAGCTTCTGCGCCACCGGGGTCGCGTCGGCGAGGGGCGGCGTCCAGATCTCGTCGACGACCAGCTCGATGCCTTTTTCGCGGAGGAGCTTCTCCCTGAGCGGCTTGAAGAAGAAGACGCTCGACGCGGTGTTGTCGCCCACGAGTGCGGCCTTCCGGATCTGCTGCCCGCTGCGCCGCGCGAGGTCGATGACGGTGTCGAGCGCCTGGAGTGCCTGGAGCGAGCCCACGGGAGAACTCTGGAAGGTGTACTTGAACCCGCGCTCGGTGATCGAGTCCGCATAGGACAGGGTGAACCACGGCACCTGGAGCCGCTCGGCGACCTCGGTGACGCCCAGGGTGAACGAGCTGAGCCAGGAGCCGATGCCGGCCGTGATCTTCTCGCGGCTCAATACGCGCTGGGCGGCGCTCACGGCCTTCTCGACGCTGTCACCGGCATCGGCTTCCCTGAGCACCATCCTGGCCCCGCCCAGCGACTTGATGCCGCCCGCCGCGTTGATCTCGTCGACTGCCATCGCGGCGCCCATCTTCTTGAGCTGCCCTTGCCGCGCCCACCGTCCGGACAGGGGCACGACCAGGGCGATGGTCACCTCCTCCGCCGCCGCAACCCCCGACAGGACCGGCGGGCCCGCCGCGAACAGCGCGGTGAGGACCGCCAGGGCCTTCAGGAGCACTCCACTCGGTCTGCACAGGACCCGCCTCATCGGGTTTCCTCCTTCCTGGTTCCGTCCGGCTCGTTCGCCGGCGGGCACGGGACATCCAGCGTCTGGCGCAGGACGCGGCGCACGGGAGGGTCAGCGGTCGCCCTGGTGCGGGGGAAGGCAGAGCGCCGGCACCCGCCCGGCATCAGGTGCGGTGTCGAGGACCTCGACGAGCTGCTCGAGCTCGGCGGTTCGCGGCTCGCCGATGACGGTCGCGGCAGCTCGGCGAAAGCGAAGGCGGACCTGGTCGTCGGTGGCCGCCACCACGTCGTCGAGTCGGCGGCCCAGGCGGGCGCCGCTCCGGAGCGTGACCTCCACCTCCGCGCCCTGCCGGTCAGGGTAGGCCGTGGTCAGGAGCGGGTCGCTCTCCAGGGTGGTCACCCGGAGCAGCCGCACGATCTCCGCGTCGTCCAGGTGTCGGTAGCAGTCCTCGTCGAGCGCCCCCCGCGCGAGTGCGGCGGCCACCCCGAACTGGATGCTCATCTTGGCCTGCAACGTCCGCTCGAACGGCCCTGCGAAATCGCAACCGGGATAGCGAACCGCGGCGTCCGGGACCCGGACGACGACGGTCTCGATGTCCCGGCGGGCGGTCCCGAGGTCGCGGGCGAGGCCGAGCGCGGCCTGGCAGGCGGTCTGCGCGAAATTGCAGGCGGGCAGCGGCTTGAGGTAGACGGCCAGGATCTCGACCTTCCCGTCGGCGAAGAGGTCGAGGGGCCGGTCCGGCGGCTCCCGACGGAGTGCGGCGAACAGCCCGCCCTCGCCCTCCAGCGCGTCCTCCGACGCTTCCGCGCCGGCCTCGGCCAGTTCCACGGCGGTCACGGCGTTCCGGGCGGCGAAGGCTGGGTGGAAGTACATCTCGCTGCCGCCGCGGTGCGGCCACTGGTTGAGGCCGGCGGAGGTGTTCGCGGCGAGGGCGACCGCCGAGGCGGCCCGGGCCACGTCGAGCCCCAGCAGGCGGACCCCGGCGAGGGCCGCCCCGATTGGCCCCACGATCCCGGTGGGGCGAAGCAGCCGGGCGAGGGTCGGGGAGAAGAGCGCGCGGCCCAGGCGCGCCCCGGCCTCGTATCCCACGATGGCCGCGGCCAGGAATGCGGCGCCGCTGGTGGGCGCCCGCTGGGCGAGGGCCAGCAGGGTGGGCCAGACGACGACGCCGTGGTGGCCGATGCTCCCGGCGTGCATGTCCTCGCGCACGAGGCCGTGGCCGAGAGCGGCGTTGGCGAATGCCGCGTCGGCCGCGGTCGTGACCGGGCCGATCCCGATGACCGTGGGTCCGCGGTCGGCGGGCCTCGTGACGGCGATCGCCTGACGGCTCGACGGCAGGTCGCGGGCTTCGAACGCGCAGGCGAGGAAGTCCAGCAGGCAGATCCTCGCCCGGGCCACCGCGGCCGGCGGCAGGGCGC
>JBBIOF010000434.1:0-3048 GCA_037443505.1 Candidatus Rokuibacteriota bacterium | reverse complement strand
CGGCGTGCCCGCGGCCCGCCCGCGCAACGCCGGGGCGCAGATTCCCACCGGGGGGGGGCCCCCGTGCGCCATTCGTGGCCGCCCGGGAGCCGGGCGGGCGGGGGCGGCCGGCGCGGGCCCCCGGATGCCGTCCGGGCCGGGCGGCCGGCCGGGTCGGAGGGCCATCGGGCAGATACCCCGATGGGGTATTCTCCAGAGCGAGAGAACCCCCAACAGGTGGTGTTTTTTCTTCTTCTCCCCTCGTACATGTGGTAGTAATACCCCCGGGGTCAGCACCGGCCGGGCCGCGGGGCCCGCGACCACGACGAGGAGGAGGAGACATGGCGAAGGCGAAGAAGGCGTTCGGCGGGTACTCCATCAGCTTCAAGGGCTGCACCGACACCCTGGAGTCGCTCTTCGGCAGCGCGCCCATCGGGCCCTCGGACATGACGAAGAAGCTCTGGGCCTACGTGAAGCGCAAGAAGCTCGGCAAGCGGCGCTGATCCCGCCGGACCCCGCTCCCACCCGGCGGCCCGCTTCTGGCGGGCCGCCCCATTTCGTACACTCGGGCCACCACCGCCGGCAGGGAGGCCCGTCATGGTGCCGAAGACGACCGAACGATCCGTCTACGTGGACGTCTCGAAGCTCGACTGGGAGCCGTCCGGCTTCCCGGGGGTCGAGGTGAAGGTCCTCTACCGGGACCCCACCGGGCGCCTGACCTCGCTCACCCGGTTCGCTCCGGGCGCCGTGCTGCCCGCCCACCGCCACGTCGGCCTCGAGCAGAGCTACGTGCTCGAGGGGACCCTGGTGGACGACGACGGGGAGTGCGCCGCCGGCAACTTCGTCTGGCGCCGCCCCGGGTCGGTCCACCGGGCGTGGGCGCCCGAGGGGTGCCTCGTCCTGGGGGTCTTCGAGGCCCCGAACGAGTTCCTGCCGTAGCGCCGACCCGCCCCCCGGGCGGCTACACGGGAAGCTGGTCCAGGCGGGAGACGACGTGGTGGGCCGGGAGCCCCAGCTCCTCCTCGGGGGCGCCGCTGCGGTTGCACCACGCCACCTGGTAGCCGAAGGCCCTGGCGCCCGCCACGTCCCAGGCGTTGGACGAGACGAACAGGAGCTCGCCGGCGGGGATGCCGAGCGTGCGGGGCCCCAGGGCGTACACGGCGGGGGCGGGCTTGTAGGCGCGGACGGCGTCCACCGAGATCACGTGCTCCAGGTACGGGGCGAGGCCGCTCGCGGCCACGGCGGCCTCCAGCATCCCGGGTGAGCCGTTCGAGAGGATGGCCCGGGGGCGCGGGGCCAGCCGCGCCAGCGCGTCCTTCACCTCGGGGAAGCAGGCCAGCGACAGGTAGGCGTCCATGAGCGCCCTGATCTGGGCCTCCTCGGCGCGGAGTCCCAGCCGGCGCAGCGCCCAGCGCAGGGCCGCCTCCGTCACCGCCCAGAAATCCTCGTAGCGCCCCATGAGCGCCCGGAGCCAGGTGTACTCGAGCTGCTTCTGCCGCCAGGTGGCCGAGAGGGTCGCCGGGTCCGTGGTGACGGCGCGGCCCGCCTCGACGACGGAGTGGACGTCGAAGAGCGTCCCGTACGCGTCGAAGACGTAGCCGCGGACGGCCACCGCCTAGCTCCGCTGGACCCGGCGGGTGCGCACGGGCTTCTTGGGCCGCGGCCGCTCGTCCACCGGGGGCTCGAGGCCCACCTCGACGAAGCCGTACCGGAGCAGCCGCTTGGCATCGAGGAACGAGGTGGCGCGGCTGCGGCTGCCGAGCACGATCATCACGAACTGGTGGCCGTCGCGCCAGGCCGCCACGGACAGGTTGTAGCCCGCCTCGTTGGTGAAGCCGGTCTTGAGCGCCTGGACGCCCAGCGGGTCGTTGAAGAGGGGGATGTGCCGCGCGTAGACCCGGCCCCGGTAGACGAAGGTCTGGCCGCCCAGCAGCGTGCGGGCGGCCGGGTGGTCGGCCAGCAGGCGGATGGTGAGCCGCGCCAGGTCGCGGGCCGTGCTGTGCTGCCCCGGGTCGGGAAGCCCGTGCGGGTTGGTGAAGCGGGTGTCGGTGAGGCCGAGGTCCCGGGCCCGGACGTTCATCCGTGCCACGAAGGTGGCCTCGTCGCCGCCGATGGCCTCGGCCACCGCGGTGGCGGCGTCGTTGGCAGAGGCGATCGCCACGCCTTCCAGGAGCACCCGCAGCGGCACCTCCTCGCCGGCCCGGAGCCCCATGCGGTAGCGAGGGGTGGTGGCCGCGTTGGCGCTCACGGTGACGGGCTGGTCCAGGTCCGCCTTCCCGGCCTCGATGGCGTCGAAGGCGAGGTAGAGCGTCATCAGCTTGACCAGGCTCGCGGGGGCGCGCTCGAGCTCCGGGTTCTTGGCGTAGAGCGTCCGGCCGTCGGCGTCGACGAGCAGGACCGCCTCGGCGTTCAGCGCAGGCGCCCGCGCGTTGACCCCGGCCGGGACGCGACCGTTCTGCGCGCCGGCGTGGGCGGGAGCGAGGAGCATCAGTGCCGACAGCAGCGCTACGGTGGGGCGGGTCAAGCGCACCGGGAAGCATTCTAGCGAGCGGCCGAAGCCGCCGGCAAGGGAAAAGGGCTCAGCGAACGGCCTGCTTGAGCTCCTTGGAGGGCTTGAACCGCGGGATGCGGCCGGCCACCGTCGCCGTCTGGCCCGTCCTGGGGTTGCGCATGGTCCGCGGGCGGCGCCGGGCCACCGAGAAGGTGCCGAACCCGACCAGGGTGACGGGATCGCCCCGCCTGAGCGACTGGCGGATGGAGGCCAGCATGGCGCGCACGGCCCGCTCGGTGCCGGCCTTGGACCAGCCGGCCGCCTTGGCCATCTGGGCGATGAGGTCGGCGCGCGTCATCGGCTACATGCCGAAGGCGCCGCGCGCCTCGTCCATCACCGCCTCGGTGATCGAGGTGTAGCCCCTGTCCTCGGCGAACCGCTCGACCGCCCGGCGGGCCATGGGCCGGATGAAGGCGGGGATCCGCTCCACGCGGGCCTCGGCCTCCGGCGTCCACGTCACCCCGGCCGGGGCGGGTGCCGCGCCCGGGGTGTTTCTGCCTGATGGCAGGCTTGATTCG
>JBBIOF010000433.1:0-3051 GCA_037443505.1 Candidatus Rokuibacteriota bacterium | reverse complement strand
CGGCGTCCGCTGGCTCCTGACGTCGCCCCGCTTCGCCGTGGGCGCGGTGGCGGTGCGCGGGGCCTCGCGGGTGCCGGTGGAGCGCATCCTGGCCGCCGCGGCCATCCCGCCCGGCACCAGCGTGTGGCGGATCGACCCCGCCGAGGTGATCGGACGGCTGCAGGCGCTGCCCGGCATCCGCCGGGCCGACCTGGTCCGCGAGCTGCCCAACCGCGTGACCCTGGTGGTCGAGGAGCGCCGGCCGTTCACGCTGGTGGCGGGGACCCGGCTGCACTGGCTGGACGAGGAGGGGCTCCTGCTGGGCGAGGCCGGCCAGGCCGTGGCGCCGCCGGTGCCGGTCATCAGCGGCCTCACCGACGACGAGCTGGCGGCCATGCGCACCCATCCCGGGCCTCGCGCGCGGGCCGCCGTCGCGCTCATCCGGTCGCTGCTCCGGACCGGCAGCCCGCTGGCCGGCGCCATCTCCGAGATCGACATGAGCCGGCGCGAGGGCCCTGTCCTCTACACCGTGGACGGCATCGAGGTGCGGCTGGGCAGCGAGGACTGGGAGGAGCGCCTGGCGCGCCTCGAGGGCGTCCTGGCCCAGGTGGCCGGCCGCGACGAGGGCGTCCGGACCATCGACCTCCGCTTCCGGGACCAGGTGGTGCTCCAGAAAGGAGGCCAGGGATAGCACGCTCCAGGACGAAGGACCTGATCGTCGGGCTCGACGTGGGGACGACGAAGATCTGCTCGGTCATCGCGGCGCCGGGCACCGCCGCCGGCATCGACGTGATCGGGGTGGGGGCGGCGCCGTCGCGCGGCCTCCGCAAGGGTGTCGTGGTCAACATCGAGGCCACCGTGGAGGCCATCAAGCAGGCGGTCGCCGAGGCCGAGCAGATGGCCGGGGCCGAGGTGTCCGGGGTGTACGCGGGGATCGCCGGCGGCCACATCCGCTCCCTGAACAGCCGGGGCGTGGTGGCGGTCTCGGGCCGCGACCGCGAGGTGAGCCCCGAGGACGTCGAGCGGGCGGTCGAGGCCGCCCGCGCCATCAACCTCCCGCAGGACCGGGAGATCATCCACGTGCTGCCCCAGACCTTCGTGGTGGACGACCAGGACGGCGTCCGCGAGCCCGTGGGCATGTCCGGCGTGCGCCTGGAGGTCGAGGTCCACGTCGTGACCGGCGCCATCAGCTCGGTGCAGAACGTGATCCGGTCCGTGAACCGGGCGGGCCTGGCCGTGCACGACGTGGTGCTGCAGCCGCTGGCGTCCGCCGAGGCCGTGCTCTACCCCGACGAGCGCGAGCTGGGGGTGCTCCTGATCGACATCGGGGGCGGCACCACCGACGTCGCCCTCTTCCGCGACGGCGCCGTGTGGCACACGGCGGTCCTGGCGGTGGGCGGCGACCACGTCACCAACGACATCGCCGTGGGGCTCCGCACGCCGGCCGCGGAGGCGGAGGACCTCAAGCGCCGCTACGGCTGCGCGCTGACCGCCCTGGTCTCCAAGGAGGAGACGGTGGACGTCCCCTCGGTGGGCGGGCGGCGGCCGCGGCAGCTCTCGCGGCAGATCCTGGCGGAGATCATCCAGCCCCGGGTGGAGGAGATCTTCACGCTGGTGGCCCGCGACCTCACGCGGGCCGGCCTGCTGGAGGCGGCCACCGCGGGCGTGGTGGTGACCGGCGGCACCTCCATCATGGAGGGCGTCCCGGAGCTGGCCGAGGCGGTGTTCGACCTGCCGGTGCGGCGCGGGCTGCCGGAGACGGTGGGCGGGCTCGCCGACGTGGTCAAGAGCCCGATCTACGCCACCGGCGTGGGACTGGCGCTGCACGGCTCCCGCCGCCAGGGACCGGCGGGCGCGGGCGCGGCGGTGACCGACGAGGGCGCGCTGGGGCGCATCGCCCGGCGGCTGGCGGGATGGTTCGGTGAGCTCTTCTAGACCGAGACGGACGCGGCGGCCGGAGCGGCAGCCGATGCTGTTCGCCGAAGACCGACGAGAGGAGGAGGGAATGGAGAAGGAACGGGGGAGGCGCCCGCTGTTCGAGCTGGACGAGGTGCCGCAGGCGGCGAAGATCAAGGTGATCGGGCTGGGCGGCGGCGGCAGCAACGCCGTCAGCCGCATGATCGCGGCCCAGTTCACGGGCGTGGAGTTCATCGTCGCCAACACCGACAGCCAGGCCCTCTGCGCGTCGCCCGCCCCCATCAAGGTGCAGCTCGGCGCCAAGCTCACCCAGGGCCTGGGGGCCGGGTCCAACCCGGAGATCGGGCGGAACGCCGCGCTCGAGGACCCGGAGCAGATCACGCGGCTCCTGGAGGGGGCCGACATGGTCTTCATCACCGCGGGGCTGGGCGGTGGGACCGGCACCGGCGCCGCGCCCGTGGTCGCGTCGCTGGCCAAGGACCTGGGGATCCTCACCGTGGCGGTGGTGACCAAGCCCTTCCACTTCGAGGGGCGGCGGCGCATGCAGCAGGCCGAGGCCGGGATGGAGGCGCTCCGCGGCGTCGTGGACACGCTCATCACCATCCCCAACCAGCGCCTGCTCTCGGTGGTGGACCGCGGCACCCCGCTCACCGACGCCTTCCGCGTGGCCGACTCCGTCCTCCAGCAGGCGGTGCAGGGAATCTCCGACCTGATCCTGGTGCCCGGCCTGATCAACCTGGACTTCGCCGACGTGCGGACGATCATGTCGGGCATGGGGATGGCCATGATGGGCACCGGTGTCGGGCACGGCGAGCACCGCGCCCTGGACGCGGCCCAGAAGGCGGTCGCCAGCCCCCTCCTCGACGACGCGTCCATCGAGGGGGCCCGGGGCATCCTCATCAACTTCACGGGCGGCAACGACCTGTCGCTCCACGAGGTGGAGGAGGCCGCGCGCATCGTCCAGGAGGCCGCCCACGAGGAGGCGAACATCATCTTCGGCGCCGTCATCGACCCTACCCTGTCGGACGAGGTGCGGATGACGGTGATCGCCACCGGCTTCACCGAGAAGAAGGAGACGCAGGTGCCCGCCGGCAAGGTGGTGGACCTGCCCCGTGCCGGCCGCGCGCCCGCGCTGGCGGGGGCGGGCGCGTGGCG
>JBBIOF010000432.1:0-3054 GCA_037443505.1 Candidatus Rokuibacteriota bacterium | reverse complement strand
GTCGCGGGGTCGCGGGACGCCGCCGCCACCTCGCCCAGCAGCAGGAGCGACCACGCCTCGTGGCCGCGCTCCCGGCACCCGCGCGCCAGCTCCAGCGCACGGGCGCCGGTCTCCCGCGCCTCGGCGACGCGCCCGGCGAGGAGCAGGGCCTCGCCCTGGAGCGCGAGGAAGAGCGAGTGCACGCCCACCAGGCCGATGGCCGCGTGCTGCCTGACCGCCTCCTCCATGAGGGGCAGGGCCTCCGCGACCCGGCCCGCGCGCGCGTATGCCGAGCCGAGCCACACGCCGCCCAGGGGGAACCAGAAGGGCACGTGACCGGTCTCGCAGAGGCCGAGCGCGCGCTCCAGCGGGCCCACGGCGGCCCCGGCCTCGCCGCGGCGGGCGTGGAAGACGCCGGAGCCGAAGCACGCGACGATCAGGTCGAAGGGGTGGTTGACCGCCTCCGCGATCTCCATGGCCTCCCGGGCGAGCACGCCCGCCTCGGGGAAGTCGCCCAGCTCGACCAGGGACCAGATCAGCCAAACCCGCGAGAGGACCGACGGCAGCCCCGTGAGGGCGAAGCGCTGGCGCTCGAGGTCGCCGCGGAGGGCCTGCACGTTGCGCCTGAGCGCCGCCGCCCCGTCCCGGTAGCGGCCGACGGCGTAGCAGGTCTGTCCCAGGCGGAAGCCGGCGGCCACCTGGAGGGAGAACTCGCCCAGGCCCTCCGCGATGGCCAGCGTCCGCCGCCCCGCCTCGAGCGCCCGGTCGTGCTCGCCGATCCAGGTGAAGAACTGGGCCATGTACGCCGACAGCTGGCCCAGCCGGCGCTGGTCGCCCAGGGCCTCGGCCAGCGCCTCGGCCTCCCGGAGGTGGTCCAGGAGGCGCTTGAGGTCGCCGAGCGGCCACAGCGAGTTGCGCAGGCTGAACCGCACGTCGATGCTCTGCTCCATCACCTCGCGGCTCTTCGGCAGGTGGCCCAGCGCCGCCAGGGCCTGCTCGAACGCGCTCACCGCCTCGGGATGGGCCGAGCGCGAGAGCGCCTTGGCCCCCGCCTGCCGGTAGTACTCCACGGCCTTGGGCCACAGCTCGCCGCGGTACGCGTGCAGCGCCAGGCGCTCCACCTGCTCGCCCGGGCGATCGCGGCAGAGCTGCTCGATCACCTCCACCATGCGGCCGTGGAGGGCGCGCCGCCGCTCGTGGAGCAGGCCCGCGTACGCCACCTCGTGCGTGAGCGCGTGCTTGAAGGTGTACTCGACCTCCGGGAACAGGTTCATCTCGTAGAGGAACTCCGCCGCCTGGAGCCGGCCCAGGCCCGCCAGCAGCGCCTCGTCGTCCAGCCCGGCGATGGGGCGGAGCAGTGCCAGCGGCACGTCCTTGCCGACCACGGACGCCGACTGCAGGAGCCGCTTGTCCTCCGGCGCCAGCCGGTCGATGCGGGCAGCCAGGATGGCCTGCACGGACCCCGGGATCTCCACGCTCGTCAGCGGCCGGCCCGGCCGGTAGGCGCCCCGCTCGCCCTCCAGGGCGCCGGTCTCCACCAGCGTCCGCACGCTCTCCTCGAGGAAGAAGGGGTTGCCGCCGGTGCGCTCGATGAGCCACGGCTTGACCTGCCGGAGCTCCGGCGCCTGGCCCAGGAGCGCGTCCAGCAGTTCCTCGGCGCTCTCGGGCCCCAGCGGCTGGATGGTGAGCTGCGTGTAGTGGCCCTTCCCCGCCCAGCCGTGCCGGTACTCGGGGCGGTAGTTGACCAGCAGGAGGATCCGCGCCGCGGCCAGGCTCTCCACCAGGCCGTCCAGGACGGCCTGGCTCTCGGAGTCCACCCAGTGGAGGTCCTCGAACACCAGGATCAGCGGCTGGGTTCGGCTGTGCCGGAGCAGCAGCGCCTTCACCGCCAGGAGGGTGCGCTGGCGGCGCTGGCCGGGATCGAGCGCCTCCCACCGCGCGTCCTCCGCCGGCACGTGCAGGAGGGCGAGCAGCGGCGGCAGCGACGCCTCCAGGCCCGGGTCCAGGGCGCGGAGGCTCGAGGCCACCTTCTCGCGGATGCGGGCGGCGTCGTCGCGGTCCTCCAGGTGGAAGTAGGCCTTGAGCAGCTCGACCACCGGCAGGTAGGTGGTGGCCTTGCCGTAGGAGACCGACCGGCTCTCCAGGACCAGCCAGCCCTGCGTCCGGGGCGAGTGCGTGAACTCCCAGAAGAGCCGGGACTTCCCCAGCCCCGCCTCGCCCACCACCGCGACCACCTGGCCGCTGCCGGCGGCCGCGCGCTCCAGCGCGCGCGGCAGCACGTCCAGCTCGGCCCGGCGCCCCACGAACCTGGTGAGCCCGCGCGCCGCCGAGACCTGCAGCCGCGTCCGGGTGGCGCCGATGCCCACCAGCTCGAAGACCTCGACGGGCTCCGCCAGCCCCCTCACCGCCGTGGGCCCGAGCGCGTTGACCCGCACGTAGCCCTCGGCCAGGCGCATGGTCCGGGCCGTGAGGAGGATGGAGCCCGGCGCCGCCATCTGCTCCATGCGCGCGGCCAGGTGCGTGGTCTGGCCCACGGCCGAGTAGTCCATCCTGAGGTCGCTCCCGATGGAGCGGACGACGACCTCGCCGGAGTTGAGGCCGATGCGGATCCGGACGGGCACGCCCAGGTCCCGGTGGAGCGCCTGGCCGTACTCGCGCAGCGAGTCCTGCATGGCGAGCGCCGCGTAGCAGGCGCGGACCGCGTGGTCCTCGTGGGCCAGGGGCGCGCCGAAGAGCGCCATGATGCCGTCGCCCATCACCTGGTTCACGGTGCCCTCGTAGCGGTGGACGGCGTCCATCATGCGCTCCAGCACCGGGTCCAGGACGCCGCGCGCCTCCTCGGGGTCGCGGTCGGCCAGCAGCTCCATGGACCCCTTCACGTCCGCGAAGAGGACCGTCACCTGCTTGCGCTCCCCCTCCAGGGCGGCCTTCGAGGTGAGGATCTTCTCGGCGAGGTGCCGGGGCGTGTAGGCGTCGGGGGAGGCGAACGCGGGCGGGCCGGCCGGGCCCGGCCGACCCCCCCGTCTGCCGCGCCCTGGCCGAGGCGCGCGACCGGGGGCTGGCGGCCATCCCCCG
>JBBIOF010000431.1:0-3057 GCA_037443505.1 Candidatus Rokuibacteriota bacterium | reverse complement strand
CCCGCCCCGCTGGCGGAGCGCCCCGGCGCTCGACCTCGACCGCATGGCCGCCCTCGCCGACGACGGGCTCCTCGGAGGCGCCGCCGCCGACCTCGCCGTCCCGGGACTCGGCCCCGACCGGCCCACCTCGCCCACGCGCCTGCACACGCTGCTCCGGTGCCCCTACCTCTACCTGCTCCACGTCCTGCTGGGCCTCGACGAGCCCGCCGGTCCCCCCGCGCTCGGCGAGGTCGGGCAGCCCGACTACGGCTCCCTCTTCCACGCCGTCGCGGAGGAGATCTTCCGAGCCCACGGCCCGGCGCTCTGCGCGAAGGAGAAAACGCTGGAAGCTTGGCTCGCGGCCGCGGGCCCCATCGTGGACCGTCACTTCGACGAGTTCCTCGAGCAGTACCCCCTGGTGGGCGAGGCGGTGCGCGAGGCCCAGCGCGAGAGGCTGCGCGAGGGAGTGCACGACCTGCTCCGCTACGAGCTCGGTCTGGGCGCCCGGCGCTTCGTGGCGACCGAGCGGGTCTTCGGCGAGCCCGTCCCGGTGGAGCTGCCCCTCGGCGGGCGGTCGCTGTTCGTCCGAGGCAAGATCGACCGGATCGACGCCGACGCGCGGCGCACGCTCGTCCGCGACCTGAAGACCGCCCGGGTCACCCCGCGGGTGGGCGCCGAGGCCGATCCGGATCCGGTGCAGGACGTCCAGATCGCCGTGTACGGCCTCGTGGCCGCCCGGCTGGCCGGCCAGTGGGGAACGCCCGCGGACGTGGGGGTGGCCTACGTCGGGCCGCGGGGTGAGGAACGCGCCTTCGTCGATGACTTCGACGCGGTCCTCGCACCGTCCGCCCGGGACTGGCTCGGGATCGCGGGCGCCCTGCTGGCCGAGCGCGCGTTTCCCCGTACCCCGTCGCCGGCGGACTGCGACGGGTGTGCCTTCCAGCCGGTGTGCGGCGACCGCTTCCACGCGCGGGCTCGGGAGGTGCTGGCCGGCGGCGGCCCCACCCTGCGGCGCTTCCTCGCCCTCAAGCACGGGCCGGCAGAGGAGGAGGACTGACGTGGCGAGACGGCGCGAGCCCGCCCCCGACCAGGCCGAGCGCGACGCCGCCGTCCGCGAGCGGGGACGCAACGTCCTGATCGAGGCCGGCGCCGGCACCGGGAAGACGGCGCTCCTGGTGGATCGCCTGGTGGAGATGGTGGCGCCCACGACCGGGGCGCGCCCGGTGCCGCTGCGGCGCATGGCGGCCATCACCTTCACCCGGAAGGCCGCGGGCGAGCTGAGGCTGCGCATCCGGGAGCGGCTGCTCGAGGAACTGGCCGAGCCCGGCCCGACGCCGGGACGCCTGGCGCTCCTGCGCGAGGCGGTGGCCGAGCTGGACACCGCCTGGGTGGGCACGATCCACGGCTTCGCCGACCGCCTGCTCCGCCTGCGGCCGGTGGAGGCCGAGCTGAGCCCCGGCTATCGCATCGCCGACGACGGGGCGGAGGACGCGCTGGTCCACGAGACGTGGACGGCGCTCCTGCACGCCGTCCAGAGCGGGACCCTCGAGGGGGAGCTGGCCGGCACGCCGGCCGCCGGGCGCGCCGCGGAGGCGACCCGCACGGTCGCGGTCGCACTCGCCGCGGGCCTTCGTGCCGCATCCCACGAGACGGAGTACCGGACCTACTTCGGCCTGGACGCGCTGGTAGCCGGCTTCATCCGCCGGCGGGACGTCCCCCCCGCCGACGCCGAGGCCGCGGGGTTCGACGCCGCGGGGTTCCGCCTGGCGGCGGAGGAGTTCGTGGCGGTGGCCGCGCACGTGCGCGGGACGTCGCCCGGCGCGCGCCGCATCAGGGAGACGGCCGACCTGGTGGCGAGGGTGCGCGGGGAGACCGACCCGGCCCTGCTCTTCCGCCAGGTCCGCCGGGCCCTCGACCGGCCGCCGCGCAACCCGCGGAAAAGCCAGGAGTTCGGCGGCGACGAGGTGGCCTGGCACGCCTGGAAGCGGATCACCGAGGGCGACCGCGGCGGCCCCCCGCTCCGGGAGGCGCTGCGCGCCCCGCTCGACCGCTGGATGGCCACGCGCCTGGCCCGGCTCTTTCCCGTGGTGGTGGCGCTCTACGAGAAGGTCAAGGCGCGGCGCCGGGCGGTGGACCAGCTCGACCTGCTGGCCAGGCTGCGCGACCTCCTGGTCCGCGACCGGGACGTCCGCCAGGAGTTCCAGGCGCTGTTCGACCACGTCTTCGTGGACGAGTTCCAGGACACGGACCCGCTGCAGGCGGAGATCGTGCTCTTCCTCTGCGAGCGTGGCGCCGTGGCCTCCCGCTGGCAGGACGTGGGGCTGCGGGAGGACTCGCTCACCCTGGTGGGGGACCCCAAGCAGTCCATCTACCGGTTCCGCCGCGCCGACGTCGCCGTGTACGACCGCGTGCGCCAGGTGATCGCGCGCAGCCCGCACCTGGCGGTGACGCTCTCGGCGAACTTCCGGAGCGCGGCGTCCCTGGTGCCCTGGCTGAACGATCGGTTCGAGCGGATCCTCGGGCGCTCGCCCGACGGCCGCCCCTTCGACCCGCGCACCGGGATCGTGTTCCACCAGCCGCTCGTCCCCGGGCGCCGGGGCGGCGGGGCCGTCGCCGTGCACGTCCTCGGCGTCGAGTTCCCCGACGCGCGCGAGCACCCGGTGGACGAGTACCGGGACCTCGAGGGCGAGGCGCTCGCCCGGTACCTCCGCTGGCTCGTCGGGCCGAGCGGCGTGACCATCGAGGACCCGCTGGACGGGCGCGTGCGGCCTGTCCGGTGGGGCGACATCGCCGTCCTCGCCGTGTCCACGTGGGGGCTCGACTTCCTGTTCCCGCACCTCGATGCCCAGGGCGTTCCCTACGCCTCGCGGGGCGGCACCCTGTTCCTGTCCGACCCGCTGAGCCGCCAGTTCCTGCTGGGGCTCAGGGCCCTGGCGGACCGCGACGACGGCGTCGCGGAGGCGGCGCTGCTCCGGCCGCCCTTCTTCGCCCTGGGGCCCGACGACCTGCTCCGGGCTCGCGCCGCCGCGGCTGGCCGCGTGCCCGAGGACGAGGCTGTCCGGCGCGCGGCGGAGGCCC
>JBBIOF010000430.1:0-3062 GCA_037443505.1 Candidatus Rokuibacteriota bacterium | reverse complement strand
CGGCCGGCGTACTCCGCCATGTAGGCCGGGGACGACAGGTACATGAGCCGCTCGCCGATGCGGCTCGGCAGGCCCGCGTTGGGCTGGATGGACAGGGGGACGCCGCCGGCCTCGCCGGCCATCTGCTCCAGCACCTCGTAGAGCGTGCTGGAGCCCACCGAGCAGTTGGCGCCCAGCGCGTCCACCCCCAGGCCGCGCAGGACCCGCGCCACCTCCGGCGCCGGGCGTCCCGTGAAGGTGACCAGGTCCTCCGTGAAGGCCATCTGGGCCACGATGGGCAGGTCGGTGATGGACCGGATGGCCTCGACGGCCAGGGCGATCTCGGCGAGGTCCGAGAAGGTCTCCACGATGAAGGCGTCCACCCCGCCCTCCAGGAGCGCCTCGGCCTGCTCGCGGAAGGCGGCGCGCGCCTCCTCCGGCGTCACGGTGCCCAGGGGGGCCAGGTACTTGCCCAGGGGGCCCACGGAGCCCAGCACGAAGACGTCGCGGCCCGCGCTCTCCCTGGCGTCGCGCGCCAGCCGCGCCCCGCGGAGGTTGATGGCCCGGACCTCGCCGGCCAGGCCGTGGACGGCCAGCTTGAAGCGGTTGGCGCCGAAGGTGTTGGTCTCGATGCAGTCGGCGCCCGCCGCGATGTAGTCGGTGTGGACGGACTGGACCAGCGTGGGCTGGTGGACGTTCAGCACGTCGAAGCAGGCGTCCAGGGGGACGCCGCGGGCGTACAGCAGCGTGCCGGTGGCGCCGTCGCAGAGGAGCGGCCCCTCGGCCAGGCGGCGGCTAAACGCGTGCGGCATCGCGCTCGCGCAGCGCGGCCACGATCCGCGCCACCACCTCGTCCACGCCCAGCCCCGTCGTGTCGACCACGATGTCGGCCCGCCCGTAGAAGGGCTCGCGCTGCCGGAGGAGCGCCTCCACCTCCGCCGCCGAGCGGCCCGCCAGCATGGGGCGATCGCCGTCGCGCCGGGCCCTGGCCTCCAGCTCCCGCACGTCGCCGCGCAGCCACACCACGGTCCCCAGCGCGCGCAGCGCCTCCATCCGTCCCTCGCGGCACGGGAAGCCGCCACCCGTGGCGATGACCTCGCCGGACTTGAGCGCCAGCGCCTCCAGCGCCTGCGCCTCCAGCTCCCGGAAGCGGGCCTCGCCGTCCCGGGCGAAGATCTCGGGGATCGACCGGCCCTCGCGGGCGACGATCATGTCGTCCGTCTCCACGAAGCAGCGGCCGAGCCGCCGCGCCAGCGCGCGGCCGCAGACGGTCTTGCCCGCGCCCATGAAGCCCACGAGGATGACGTTGTCCCCGCGCATGGCACGCATCGTATCAGATTACCCCGAGCCGGGGTCACGTCCGGTCGGGCGGCAGGTAGAGCTGGCGGACGATCTCCCAGACGGCGGCGAGGAAGGGCACCGCGACCAGCGCCCCGATCAGGCCGGCCAGGTGCGCGCCCGCGAAGAGGGCGAGGAGGACGGCGAGCGGGTGGAGCCCGGTGGCGCGCCCCACGAAGTGGGGCGCCAGCAGCTTGCCCTCCAGCAGGTTCGTGCCCCAGAAGAGCAGGGCCGTGCCCAGGGCCAGGCCCACCGACTCGTTGAGCGCCGACAGGATCCCCAGCACCGCCGCCACCAGCGAGCCCACGAAGGGCACCACGTTGAGCACGGCCGCCAGGGCGCCGATGAGGAGCGCGTAGCGCACGCCCAGGAGCCCGAGGCCGGCGGCCAGCACGGCGCCCACCGCGAGGCTCGACAGGATCTGCCCCCGCACGTAGCCGCCGATGCGCTCCATGACCGGCGCGCCCAGGGCCTCGGCGCGCTTCCTGTGCTCCGGCGGCACCAGGGCCAGGAGCGTGTCGGCCACGTGGCCCGCGTCCATGACCAGGTAGGCGGCGATGACCACGATGGCCAGCAGCCCCACGACGAAGCCCACCACGCCCGCGGTCACGGCGAAGGTGTTGGCCACCAGCGCGCCCACGATCCCGTGAAGCTGCTCCGGCTTCGGGGCGGGCAGCGCCGCCCCCCACCGGAGCAGGAACACGTCCAGGTCGCCCAGCCAGGCGCGCACGCTCTCCACGTAGCGGGGCACGTTCTCGGCGAACTGCCGCCACTGCTCGGTGAGGGCCGGCCACAGCAGCCCGCCCATGAGCGCCAGCACGCCGGCCACCCCGACGTACACCCCGAGCACCGTCACGCCGCGGGGCACGCCGTAGCGCTCGGCGTAGCGCGCCGCGGGCAGGATCGCCGCGGCCACGATGAGCGCGGTGAACATCAGCAGCAGGACGGGCCAGGCGCGGACGACCAGCCACACCCCGGCCGCCACGGCCAGCACCTGGAAGACCAGGGGCCAGGGCAGGCGGGTCACGGCTTCACGGGCGGCGCACGGTGCGCCGGGCGGGCGCCCGCCGGTAGGCGCACCCGGCCATCCAGCACCGCGCGCACTGGCTGAAGTAGTGGTCCACCCGCGCGTCCGGCCCCGCACCCACCAGGAAGGAGATGGTCTTGGCCGGCGTCATGAAGCAGGCGTCGTTGAGCGTGACCCCGATGGGATCGCCCGGGCAGAAGCGGAAGAGGGCGAGCTGGTCGCGCACGTCCCAGCCAGCGTACCCGGGGCTGATGCGGTTGGTCACCTTGACCCTGTCCGGCACCGCCTCCTGGCAGAGCAGGTCGTTGACGTGCTCCGCCAGGCTCTCCACCGCGCCCGAGCCCACGCTGTCCAGCATGGCGGCCAGCGGCAGCTCCCGCGCCTCCCACAGCGCCGCCACCCGCCGCTCCAGCGCGTCGCCGATGGTGCACACGGCGACGCCCACGCGCTCCACCCGGCCCCAGTGGCGCGCGATGTCGGGGATGGTGAGCGCGAGCCCGTCCGCCTCGATGGTGTCGCCCGCCTGGTGCGCCACCGCCGTCCAGCGCACCACCGCCCGGGGCGCCATCAGCGCGGCTCCCTCCGCCAGGGCCTCTTCGAGGAGCGCACGGACGTCCGGCCCCGGCACGCCGGCGCCCCGCTTGTAGCCCTGGAAGCGCAGGACCTCGTCGGGATCGATGGCGAGCGGCAGGTCGGCGAGCACCCGCGGCGGCTCCGA
>JBBIOF010000429.1:0-3068 GCA_037443505.1 Candidatus Rokuibacteriota bacterium | reverse complement strand
TGTCGCGGTCGAAGCGGAGGTCGAGGTCGAGGTGGAGGGCGTCGGCCCGCGCGGCGGCGGGCCACCCGCCCAGGGCGGCGGCCAGGATCAGCATGGCGACCACGGCGTTCCTCATGGCTTCCTCCCGCGCCTCAACCCAGGCGCGCCCGGACCTCGGCGTCGGTCAGGCCCTCGACGCGGACCAGCTTGTCCCGGCCGCGCTCGCCCCGCACCACGCTCACCGCGGAGCGGCGGACGCCCAGCGCGCCGGCCAGCAGCGCCTCCACGGCGCGGTTGGCCTCCCCCTCCACGGGCGGCGCGGTGACGCGCAGGGCCAGCACGCCCTCGCGCCAGCCCAGCACCTCGTCGCGAGACGCCCGCGGCTGGACGCGCACCCTGAGCACGGCGCCTTCAGGCCGCGCCCTCGCTCTCACCCCCGGCACTCGCCAGCTCGTCGGCCACGAAGCGCTGGTAGCGCTCGAGCGTCGAGCGCAGGTCCTCCAGGAGCTGCCGGCGCGTGCGCCGGAGGGTCCGGATGTCGCTCCGGATCTTCGCCTCCTCCGCCCGCGCCTCCTCCAGCAGCTTCTCGCCGCGGAGCTCGGCCTCGCGGACCAGGAGGTCGGCGTCCCGCCGGGCGGCCGCCTTCATCTCCTCGGCCAGCTTCTGCGTGGTGACCAGCGTGTCCCGGAGGGTGCGCTCGAGGTCGCCGAGCCCCCGCGTGCGCTCCTCGTGGGCGGCGAGCTGCTCCTTGAGGGCGGCGTTCTCCCGCATCGCCGCCTCGTAGTCCTCGGCCACGTCCTCGAGAAAGGCGTCCACCTCCTGGGGGTCGAGACCGCGGAACATCCGCACGGAGAACTGCTGCTGCCGGATGTCGACGGGGCTCAGGCGCATCGGGACCTCCGGAGACTCAGCCGATCTGGCCGGCGATCCGGTAGAGCACCGGCGGCAGGAACTGCTGCAGGAAGTAGAGCGCCACGAGGACCACCATGGGCGACAGGTCGAGGCCCATCGCCACGGTGGGCAGCCGGTGCCGGATCGGGCGCAGGACCGGTTCGGTCGTGCGGTACAGGAACCGCACGATCGGGTTGAAGGGATCGGGGCTCACCCAGGAGAGGATGGCCCGGGCGATGATGACCAGCATGTAGGCCTGGATCAGCAGGTCGACCAGGTTGCCCAGCGCGGTGAGGAGGTAGCCCAGGACGAACACTAGTGCGCCCCCCGTCCGAGCTCGCGCGAGCGGAGGGTGGCACGCTCCACCGCCTTGATGAAGGTGGTGCGGATGCCACCCTCCTCCAGGGCGGCGATGCCCGCGATGGACGTGCCGCCCGGCGAGCTCACCATGTCCTTGAGCGCGCCGGGGTGCATGCCGGTCTCCTGCAGGAGCCGGGCCGCGCCCAGCACGGTCTGGGTGGCGAGGGTCATGGCCGTGATGCGGTCCAGGCCCATCTTCACCCCGCCGTCGGCCAGCGACTCGATCACCACGGCCACGTAGGCGGGCCCGGAGCCGCTGAGCCCGGTGACGGCGTCCATCAGCTCCTCGTCCAGCACCACCGTCCGCCCCACCGCGCCGAAGATCTCGCCGGCCGTGTCGAGGTCGCCGGCCTCCAGCCCCTCCGAGCGGGCGATGGCGGTGGCGCCCTCCAGCACCAGGGCCGGTGTGTTGGGCATCACGCGGATCAGGCGGACCTCCTTGCCGAGGTCGGCCCGGATGCGGGCCGTGCTCACCCCGGCGGCCAGCGAGATCATGAGCTTCTTGCGCGTCATGACCGGCGCGATCTCTTTCAGCACCGGCGTCATGATCTGGGGCTTCACCGCCATGATGACCACGTCCACCTGGCGCACCAGCTCCACGTTGTCCGGAGCCAGCTGGATGCCGTACCGCCGGTCCAGCTCCCGCAGGCGCTCCAGGCGCACGTCGCTGGCCCAGATGGCCTCGGCGGGCACCACGCTGGCGGACGCCAGGCCCTTGATCAGGGCCTCGCCCATGTTCCCCGCCCCGATGAAGCCGACCTTCCTGCCCTTGAGGCTCATGGCCCTTGCCGTGCCTCCTTGCCCGGGCGGGGCCCGAAGATCGCCGTGCCCACCCGCACCATGGTGGCGCCCTCCTCGACGGCCACCTCGAAGTCGGCGCTCATCCCCATCGACAGCTCCGCGAGGCCGTGGCGCTTGGCCAGGTCGGCGAGCCGCCGGAACCACGGCCGGGCCTCCTCGGGCCGGTCCACGATGGGCGGGATCGTCATCAGCCCCCGCACCTCCACGCCGTCCAGGCGCGCGATCTCCTCCAGCGCCGCCCCGAGGGCGTCCGGGTCGAACCCACCCTTCGACGCCTCGCCAGCGAGGTTCACCTGGAGCAGCGTGACAGCCGGGCGCCCGCGCTGGCGGGCGCGGCGGTCGAGCTCGCGGGCCAGCTCCAGCCGGTCGAGCGAGTGGATCACGTCGAACAGCTCGAGCGCGTCCCGGACCTTGTTCGTCTGCAGGTGGCCGACCATGTGCCAGGGCACGGGGCGCCCCAGCTCCCGCACCTTCTCCCTGGCCTCCTGGACCCGGTTCTCTCCCAGGGCGGGCAGCCCGGCGGCCACCGCCCGGCGGATGCACTCGACGTCGACCGTCTTGGAGACGCCGATCAGGAGGACGTCACCGGCCCGCCGGCCCGCCCGCTCCGCCGCCCGCGCGATCCGCTCGCGCACGCGCTCGAGCCTGGCGGGGATCTCCGACACCACAGCACCGCGATTCTAGCACCATACGGCCCGGGGGGCCGGGGGCGGTCAGGGCAGCGCCGCGACGGTGGCGAGCCGCCCCCGGTTGCCGCGGCGGTAGGAGTGGAGCAGGTCCGGGTGACAGGCGGTGCAGAGGCGTGCGCTCTCGACCCGGTCGGGGGGCACGCCCGCGCGAGCCAGCAGGTCCTCGGCGGCCCCCCAGAGGTCGAGCATCCAGTGGCCGGGGCGGCCAGGCGCGAACCAGCGCTCCACCAGCGCCGGGTAGGACGCCGAGAAGGCCGCCAGGACGGGCGCGTCCACCTCGTAGCAGCAGGGGCCGATGGCCGGCGCCACCGCCGCCCGGAGCCGCGCGGGGCGCGCCCCCGCCTCGCA
>JBBIOF010000428.1:0-3070 GCA_037443505.1 Candidatus Rokuibacteriota bacterium | reverse complement strand
GGTCCGGGACTCAGCCGCGGGGGGCGGGAGGAGGTTTAGGCCGCGAAGGCGGCGGGGCCGCCGGCTGCGGTTGGGTCGCGGGAAGGGGCGGCGGCGGGAAGTCCACGGCCACGGCGGGGTGCGGCTGTTCGTCGGGGAACAGGCGCGCGAGCCGATCCCCCCGGGCGGGCGCCGCGTGGCGGCGGGTGCCCGCGGCGGCCGCGGGCGTGGTGACGCTGCTCGAGCCGCTGACGGCGACGCTGCTCGGGGTGCTGGCCTTCGGCGAGCGCCTGTCGGCGGCGGGCCTGGTGGGCGCGGCGCTCCTGCTGGCCGCCCTCACCCTGCTGCTGCGGTCCGGATCGGCCGCGACACCGCCCGGCTGAAGCAGCAGTTGGGCACCACGCTCGAGTGCTTGCCCGGCCCGCCGGCGACGACCACGAAGACGTCGTCGGGCGACGGCACCTGCGGCAGCAGCGCGTCGTCGTCGGTGACGGCGCGCATCCACGCCGGCCAGTCCTGGATCCCCCACATCCCGCCCTGCCTGAGGAGCCGGAGCGGCAGCCGCGCGCGCTCGTAGAGGAAGCGCTGCACGTCGCCGCGGCCGAAGCCGTCGCCGGCCACGGTGCGGGCGTGCTCGGGGCCCAGCACCACCATGAGCTGGCTCTGCGAGAAGTACCAGCCCACGTTGGAGCCCAGCGAGACGGCGGTGTCGGCCACGGTGGCGAGGACGCCGGCCGCGGTGGTGGAGACGTGGTCGTTCACGTTGTGGGGCGCCTCGCCGCCGAAGACGGTCACCGTGTCGCCCTCGCGGAGGGGGCCCCAGGGCGAGGCGTCCTCGTTCTCCGCGATGCAGTAGCTGAACTTGGCGGGGCTGCCCTGGGTCGCCATGTCGTGGCGCCCGGGCCAGCCGCCGCCCACGTTCATCAGGATCAGCCGGAGGGCGCGGCCGATGGCGGCGTTGGCCCGGAAGCCGGGGCCGAAGCAGCCGCTGCCGGCGTGCAGGCCGATCCGGCGCCCGTAGGGCCCGTTGACGACGACGAGCGGGGCCACCGGGTGGGTGGTCGCCTGGACGCCGTAGAGGTTGAAGGCGGGGTCGAGCATCGCCTCCACGGCGGCGACCACCACGGGGAAGTACGCCGGCAGGCAGCCGGCCATCACGGCATTCACCGCCAGCGTCTCCAGCGTGGCCTCCCGCCAGAGCGGCGGCATGGGGCCCAGCGAGCGCGCCCCGTCGGCCTCGCCCAGCATCATCCGCACGCGCTCCGGGGTGGGCGGCACGATGGGCAGCCCGTCGCACCACTCGCGGGCGGCGAACGCCTCGAGGACCGCCTCCGGAGTGTCCTCGACCTCGATCTCGCGGGCCGGATCGACCATCAGGCGCCTCCCAGGAGGCTGCCGAGCTGCTCGAGCGCCTGGTGGGCGCGGCGGACGATCGCGTCGCCCCGCTCACCCCCGAGGGGGTGGTCCACCACCAGCAGCGGCAGGCCGGAGATGCCGCGGGCGCCCAGCTGGCTCACGGCCAGCCCCTGGAACGCGGCGGTGGCGATGAGCCCGGACGGGGTGCCGGCCCTCGCCAGCTCGATGGCGTCGTGGAGACTCCACGACGTGCAGGACCCTCAGTCCGCCGAGCCGGCGAAGACGAGGTCGCACGCGCCGGCCAGTTCGGCGATCAGCTGGGCCGGCGCCGGCGTGGAGGCGTTGGCCTTGCGGCGGTGCACCACCGCCTTCACTCCGTGGCGCTGGCGCAGGAGCTCGCCCAGCTCGCCGGCCAGGCGGTCGAAGTTGGTCTTGGTGTTGTCGAGGAACCCCACGGTGCGCCCCGCGAGGTCGCGGGGCAGCGGGGGCACCGCCAGCGTCCGGGTCGCCGCGACGCCCACCGGGCTCAGGACACGGATGCGTGCCATGCACTCCTCCTCGGAGCTCTTCGCGGCCGTCAGCGCGGGCCGCGCCGCGCCAGGCCGGTGGAGCGGGCGAGCAGCCGCCCCAGGGTCTCGTGCATCTCCACGAGGATCGATCGCTTGACGCGCACGGCCACCGACTCCACCGGCTCGCGGCTGCCCGCTCGGTGGATGACCAGGGTCCCCGTGAACTCCTCCGCCCGCTCGTCGGTGGCGGCCAGGCCGCGCAGGGTCAGGATCTCCCACGTCTGGTCCATGGAGCGGTATCTTACCCCGAGGTGCGCTGAGAATGATCCTGGCGCTGGACGTCGGCACGTCCTCCACCCGCGTCGCCGCCTATGACCACGCCGGGCGGCCGGTGCCCGGCCGGTTCCACCAGGTCGCCCACCCGCCGGTGACGACCCCCGACGGGGGCGTCGAGCACGACCCCGCCAGGCTGCTGGACGCGGTGGTGACCTGCCTGGACGCCGTCCTGGTCGGCGCGCGCGTGGGGGAGGTGAAGGCCGTCGCCGTCGCCACCTTCTGGCACGGCCTGCTCGGCTTCGACGCGGCCGGTCGCCCCCTGACCCCGCTCTACACCTGGGCCGACACCCGGAGCGCCGGAGAGGCGGCGCTCCTCCACGACGCGCTGGACGATGCGGCCGTCCACGCCCGCACCGGCTGCCACCTGCACTCCTCGTACTGGCCCGCCAAGCTCCGGTGGCTCGTGCGCGCGCGGCCCGACGAGGTCCGCCGGGCGGCGCGCTGGGGGTCGGTGGGCGAGCACCTGGAGCTGACGCTGTTCGGCGAGGCGGCGACCAGCGTGTCCATGGCCTCGGCCACCGGGCTCTTCGACCAGGAGGCGCTCGACTGGGACCGGGAGACCCTGGCCGCGGCCGACCTGGAGGACACCCGGCTCTTCCCGCTCTGCGAGCGAACGGAGCCCCGGCACGGCCTCCGGCCCCGGTGGGCCACCCGCTGGCCCGTCCTCCGGGGCGTGCCCTGGTTCCCGGCGGTGGGCGACGGCGCGGCCAGCAACGTGGGCTCGGGCTGCACGGACCCCTCGCGCATGGCCCTCAACGTGGGCACCTCCGCCGCGCTCCGCGTCGTCACCGGCGCCGGCGACCGGCCGTCGCCGGGACTCTGGCGCTACCGGCTCGACCGGCGGGCCGCAGTCGTCGGGGCCGCCCTCAGCGAGGGCGGCAACGTCTACG
>JBBIOF010000427.1:0-3074 GCA_037443505.1 Candidatus Rokuibacteriota bacterium | reverse complement strand
GTTCCGCCGTGGCGTCGACCGGGCGCCGGCTGGGGCGCGGCCGCCGGCGCGGGACGCCGGGGCGCGAATCGCGGTCGGGGGAGGTCGGGGGGAGCTTGGCGATTTCCATCGCTGTCACCACCTCAGCCGCAGGTGTGGAGCCATCCGGCTCGGGCTGGGCAGGGCCGGCGGCTCCGGCTCGCCGGCGATGACGCGCACCAGCGCGGCCAGGGCGGCCTCCGTGGCCACCTGGAACCCCTGGCCCGGCTCGTCCTCCACCTCCGGCGTGGTGTAGGCCCGCCACGTCTCCTCGCCGCCGGCCAGCTGGCGGCCGCGCGCGGTCAGCCCCACCCGGGTCCGCTTGCCCTTCGCGCCCCAGACCTGCTCGTAGATCGCCACGTCAAGGAAGATCAGCGCGCCCACGCGCTCGGTCCGCAGCCAGGCCAGCGTGTCCTCGTCGGCCACGCCGGCGGTGAGCCGGGCCACCAGCGTCTCGGGCACCACCGTGCCGCGGTAGCCGGCCTCGTGGAGGAACGCCGGCAGGTCCACGGCGGCCCGGCCCCGCTGGGCGAGGGCGAAGGCCAGCTCGTGCGCCAGGACGCGCACGGTGTAGGCGTTGTCGGCCTCGCGCTCCACGCCCACGACGAGCGTGGGCGCACCCTCCGTGGCGCTCGTCGTCGTGTGGTAGACGGGGCGGGGGTCCGCGACCGCGCATCCCCCGACCACCAGGGCCGCGCCCAGGAGGGCGAGCGTCCGGCTCACCGTGGCCCTCCCCCGGTCGGCTGCAGGCGCCGCGCCTGCCCGCGCAGGGCGAGCACCGCCGCCGAGTGGAGCTGGGTGGCGCGCGACTCGGAGATGTCCATCACCATGGCGATCTCCCGGAAGTTCAGCTCCTCCACGTAGTGGAGGTGGAGCACGAGCTGCTGGGCCTGGGAGAGCGCCGACACCAGCGACCGGAGCCGCGTCACGTCGTCCCGCTCGGCCAGCTCGGCCAGCGGGTCCTTGGTGGCGGTGTCCGGCACCCAGGCGCGGGTGACGGGATCGCCCTCGTCCTCGCCGTCGCTCTCCACCCGCTCCAGCGAGAGCGTCATGGCCGCCGTGGCCTGGCTCAGGAGCTCGTGGTACGCGTCCACGGAGATCCCGAGGCGCGTCGCGGCCTCGGCGTCCGACGGGGGCCGCGAGAGCTCCTGCTCCAGCTCCGCCAGCGCCCGCTCCATTTCACGCAGCTTCCGCCGCGTCACGCGCCCGATGGGATCGATCTCGCGGACGAAGTCCACCATGGCGCCGCGGATGCGGGTCAGCGCGTAGACGCTGAAGTCCGTCCCGTGGGCCGGGTCGAAGCTGTCGAGGGCGCCCAGGAAGCCCACGACGCCGGCGGAGACCAGGTCGTCGAACTCCACCGTCGGCGGCAGCGTGCGGGACAGGCGGCCCGCCATGTAGCGCACCAGGTGGATGTAGCGCTGGACGAGCGTGTCGCGCGCCTCCGGTGATCGGGAGGCCCGGTACGCCTGCCACGCGGCCTCGACGGCCTCGGGCCGGACGTTCTTACCGGCGGACTGGTAGGGCCAGCGGGGAGCTGAGCGTGGTGGCATGGTCTGGTCCTCGGGTGTCGGCCAGGGTGCGCGCCAGGGAGGCGATCGCGCGCGTCGCCTGCGCGTAGGGATAGATGCGGCTGAGCGGCTGCTGGCGGACGATCGCTTCCCCCACCGCCTCGTCCCGGGGCACGATGGCGGCGAGGTCCGGCGAGAAGCCCAGGAAGCGCTCGGTCAGCCGCGCGAGCCGGGCATGCGTGTCGCGGGCCTGCAGGTGGGTGGCGGCCAGATTGACGACGACGTCGATCCGGGGACCGCCGCCCGCGATCCCCTTGCGGATGCTCTTGAGCAGCCCGTACGCGTCGCTGAGCGCCGTGGGCTCGTGGGTGGTGACCAGCAGCGCGCGGTCCGCCAGCGCCACCAGGGCCAGCACCGTCGCGCCGATGCCGGCTCCGGTGTCCACCAGCAGCAGGTCGCTGCCGGCGCCGAGCCGCGCGATCTCCCCCAGCAGCGCGGCGCGGTCGGCCTCGGGGAGGTCCGCGAGCCGGGCCACCCCGGAAGCGGCCGGCAGGAGCGTGAGCCGCTCCGACACCGTCAGCGCCGCCTCCTCCAGGGCGCAGCGGCCGGCCAGCGCGTCCTCCAGCGTGCGGCGCGGCGACAGGTTGAACAGGATGGCCAGGTTGGCGAGGCCGAAGTCGCCGTCCAGCATGAGGACGCTCTTGCCGAGGCGCGCCAGCTCGAGCCCCAGGTTGGCGACGATGGAGGTCTTGCCCACGCCGCCCTTGCCGGAGGTCACCGTGACGACGCGGGTCCGGCGGCCGGCCACGCGCGCCCGGAGGCGGCCCGCCTGGTCCGGCGCACCCGCACCCTGCGCGGAGCGGGTGGAGTCCGTCATCGCGCGGCGCTGCCCACCGCCGCCAGGGCGCCGATCCGGGCGGGCGTGGCCTCCTCGATGTCGTCGGGGACCTCCTGGCCGGTCCCCAGCCAGGTCAGGGGCAGCCCCGTCGCGCCGGCCACCGCCACCACCGAGGAGTGGTCGTCGGTCTCGTCGATCTTGGTGAGGACGAGGCGGTTCGGGACCAGGCGGGCGAAGCTCCGCGCCGCCCGGACCGAGTCGGCCGGACGCGTGGGCGCGCTCAGGACCAGGTGGACCTCGTCGGCCGCGGCGGTGGCGAGGAAGGGCACCAGCCCGTCCACCCCGCCGCCCAGGGGACTGCGGCCGATGGTGTCGATGAAGACGATGTCGCGGTCGTTGAGCCGGGCCAGCGCGTGGGACAGCTCCTCGGGCGTGTGCGCCACCTCGAGCGGCACCCGCAGGATGTCGGCATAGGCGCCCAGCTGGGGCACGGCGCCGATGCGGTACGTGTCGATGGTGACCAGGCCGATGCGCCGGCCGTGCTCGAGCTGGGCCCGGGCGGCCAGCTTGGCCAGTGTCGTCGTCTTGCCGGCGCCCGTGGGGCCCACGAACGCGATGCGGCGCGCCCGGCGCCCGACGCGCGTCCACCCCGTGGTGCCGAAGGTGCCGCCCGCGAGCGGCCGGGCGGGGGCCGCCTCCGCGACGGC
>JBBIOF010000426.1:0-3074 GCA_037443505.1 Candidatus Rokuibacteriota bacterium | reverse complement strand
CGCAAGGTCTGGGGCGTCGAGCCGGAGGCCATCGCGGCCGTCCAGGCGCGCCGCCGCGTGCGGGCGGGATCGCTGGGCGGCCTGGCCCGCAAGGTGCTGTCGGGCCTGCCGGGCCTCAGGCGGCGGGGCACCGGGAGCTTCTACTATCCGCGGCAGGGCTACGGCCAGATCACCGAGGCGCTCCACCGGGCAGCCGAGGCCGCGGGCGCGCGGTTCGTCCTGGGCGCGACGGTGCAGGCGGTGGAGCACGACGGCGGCGTTGTCCGTCGCGTGCGGTACGAGCGGGACGGGGCGTCCCACGTCGTGGAGGCCGACCACGTGTGGTCCACCCTGCCGATCTCCACGCTGGTGGCCCGCCTCCGCCCGGCGCCGGCGCCCGACCTCCTCGCCGCCGCGTCCCGGCTGGAGTTCCGCGCGATGATCCTCGTCTACCTGGTGCTCGAGCAGGACCGGTTCACGGAGTACGACGCCCACTACTTCCCGGAGCCGGAGATCCCCATCGCCCGGCTGTCGGAGCCGAAGAATTACAGCGGGGTCGGGCCCCGGGGCGTCACCGTGCTCTGCGCCGAGCTCCCGTGCGGCACCGGCGATGCCTGCTGGCGGATGAGTGACGACGATCTCGGCCGGCTGGTCCTCTGCTCCATGGAGCGCGCGGGCATCCCGGCCCGGGCCCCGGTCAAGGAGGTCGTGGCCCGGCGCCTGCCCACGGTCTACCCCATCTACCGCAGCGGGTACGAGGAGGCCTTCGACAGGGTGGACCGGTACCTCGACGGGCTCGATCGCCTGGTCACCTTCGGCCGCCAGGGGCTCTTCGCCCACGACAACACGCACCACGCCCTCGCCATGGCGTACGCCGCGGCGGACTGCCTCAGGCCCGACGGGGCCTTCGACCGCGACCGCTGGCACGGGTTCCGGCGCGCCTTCGAGACCCACGTCGTGGAGGACTGACGCGCCCCGGGCACCCCCGGGGCGCGGCCTTCCCGGCAGGAGGCCCGGGCTCAGGGACGGCCGGCCGCGACGCCCGCGCCCAGCAGGGCTCCCAGCCCGCTGCGGAACCGGGCGAGTGCCTCGGCGTGGCCCGGCGCGCCGGCGAGGTCGCGCTCCTCCGCCGGGTCGGTCCGGTACTCGTACAGCTCCTCGCGCCCGTCGCCGTTGCGGATGTAGTGGTAGCGGTCGTCCACGACCGACAGCATGTCGCCCCTGGAGAGCGGAATCCAGGGCCGCCGCTCGAACCCGCGGGTCAACGAGGCCAGGACGGGCGCACCCGGACCATCGGTCGCTCCGCGCCAGTGGCTCGCCAGCGAGCGGCCGGGCAAGGGATGGCCCGCCCCGGTGCCCACCAGGTCCATCACCGTCGCCGGCAGGTCCCGGAGCGACACCGTGGCCTCCACCACCCGCCCGGCCGCCTCGCCCCCCGGCAGCGTCACGATCAGCGGGACGTGCAGCAGCGGCAGGTAGAGGCTGTTGCCGTGGTCCAGGAGCCCGTGCTCGCCAAACTGCTCGCCGTGGTCGGCGGTGACGACGGTGACCGTGTTGTCCAGGAGGCCGCGGCGCCGCAGCGCATCCATCAGGTTTCCGATCTCGTGATCCAGCGAGGCGATGGCGGCCTCGTAGGCGTTGCGCATCCGCCGCTTCTCGGCTGGCGGCATCGTCACGTCGTCGTCCTGGAGGATCCACGGCCGCGCCGGCAGCGGGCCGAAGCGTCCGGCAAAGGGGCCCGGGGGCAGGTACGGCTCGTGCGCATCGAAGTAGTTCACGAAGGCGAAGAACGGTCGCGACCGGTCCCGGTCCACCCAGCGGAGCAGTGACTGGTTCATGGCGTGGGCCCGCCGGCGGTTCAGCCGGTCCCGGATGCCGAGCACGTGGCGCACGAGCCGGTTCTCTGTCAGCGAGCGTCCCAGCGCCGGGCTCAGCAGCGCCTGCGCCAGCGAGACATCGTAGTCCTCGAACCGCGAGAAGCCCCTGGCCAGGCCCCACTCCCAGGTCACGAACGTGAGGTTGGCGGAGAACCCGGCGGTCCGGTACCCCAGCGCCGCCAGGGCCTCCGCGAGCGTCGGGTGGGCGCCGTCCAGGGGGACTTCCCAGTCTCCGCTCAGCTGGTGAGGAAGCCGGCCCGTGAAGATGCTCGCGTGCGTGGGCAGGGTCCAGGGCGCCGGCGCCATCGCCCAGCGAAACCGGATCCCCTGTCTGGCCAGACGCTCGAGGTTCGGCGTCGTCGGTCGCCCGTAGCCGTGCGCGCTCACGCTCGCCGCGCGGACGGTGTCCATCACGAGGAGCAGGACGTTGGGTGACCCCGGGCGGGCCGGCGGCAGCGCGGCCAGCGCCCGCAGCTCCCGGAGGGTCTGCCACCCCGTCACCGTGAGGGCCGCCAGGACGACCATCGCAGCCAGCCACGGCGCGGTCCTCCGCATGAAGGCCTGGACGCGGGCGGCCCGCGGCGCGAGGCGGCGGGCCGCCTCCACGCCGACGCCGGCCGCCAGGAGCACCACGGCTGCCTTGTGCAGACGCTCCGTGGCGAGGAGCCAGCTCGCCGCGGTCAGCGCCGAGAACAGGCCGAACACCAGGCCGGGGGCCGCCAGGCGGGGCTGGAACCGGCCCAGCACCGCCAGCACGGCGGCGGGTGCCAGGAAGAACACCAGGTCCGCGACCGGGATCATCCAGGCCGCGTGGAGGCTGGACGAGATGCGCTTGCCGAGGAGGACCTTCTCGACGCCCAGCAGGTAGACGGCCTCGCCGAGGCCCGCCGCCAGCGCGAACCACGCGGCGGTCAGGAACAATCGCTCACCCCGGGGTCCCGCGAAGTCGTGACGCAACGCTCCCCTGCCTCCGGCCTGGGTGGGTGGGAAGACCCTCGGCCCTGAGGGCAGCCAGTTCCGTGCCAGCCCCGGAAGCGGTGGGATCGAAGGCGGTTGGCGATGGCGGCCGGGCGGCGAGGCCGGAGAGGTCTGCACTCCCTCCGCAAACCCTGCGCAGCCGGCCCGCGGGCGTCCCCGAGCGTCCTGCCGAACCGTGCGCCGGGCGACCTCCGGGCGGGAACCCGCGTGGCACGGAACTGGCACGAGGGCGCGCCGTGA
>JBBIOF010000425.1:0-3077 GCA_037443505.1 Candidatus Rokuibacteriota bacterium | reverse complement strand
CGGCGGGTTCCCGCGGCGGGCCGCGCGCGGGGGCGGGTGGGCCTGCTCGCCGGCTGCGTCCAGCGCCATCTCTTCCCGGACGTGAACCTCGACACGGCGCGCCTGCTGTCCCTGGCCGGGTGGGAGGTGGTGGTCCCGGACGGCCAGGGCTGCTGCGGCGCCCTGGACCTCCACGCGGGCCGGCTCGACGTCTTCCGGGTCCGGGCGCGGCGGCTCGTCGCCACCTTCCCGCCCGACCTCGACTGGATCGTGGTGAACGCGGCCGGCTGCGGCTCGGCGATGAAGGAGTACCGGCGCTGGCTGTCCGGCGAGCCGGCCGCGGCGGCGTTCGCCGGGAGGGTGCGGGACGTGAGCGAGGTGCTGGCGGACGCCGAGCTGCCGCTCGGCCCCCTCGAGACCACGGCGACCTACCACGACGCCTGCCACCTCGCCCACGGGCAGCGGATCCGCAGCGAGCCCCGCGCGCTGCTCGCGCGGGTGCCCGGGCTCCGGCTGGTCCCGCTCGCCGACAGCGAGCTGTGCTGCGGCTCCGCGGGCGTCTACAATCTGCTGGAGCCCGGGGTCGCCGACCGGGTGCTGGCCATGAAGATCGACCGGATCGCCGGGACGGGAGCGCGGATGGTGGTGACGGGCAATCCTGGCTGCGTCCTGCAGATCGCCCGGGGCTGCCGGGCGCGGGGCCTCGACGTGGAGGTCCTGCATCCCGTGCAGGTCCTGGCCCGCTCGGTCGCCCGCGGCGCCGGCCGGGGAGCACGGCCATGAAGATCCGTCCCGCGGAGCAGGCCCGCTTCAGCGCCGACCGGATGGCGAAGGTGGCGCTGGCCGCCACGCCCCGCGCCCAGCTCGACCTCTACTGCCTGGAGCCCGGCCAGGCGCAGAAGCCCCACGCCCACGGGGACCAGGACAAGATCTACGTGGTGCTGGAGGGCGAGGGGCGCGTGGTCATCGGCGGGCGGGAGGAGCCGCTGGGGCCCGGCGAGGCGGCGGTGGCGCCGGCCGGGACCACGCACGGGCTCCGGAACACCGGGAGCGGGCGCATGCTGGTGCTCGTGGTCGTGACCCCGCCGCCCCCACACGCATGAGCGCCCCGCTGCGTGCCTCGCTGATGGTCACCTGCCTCGGGGACCTCTTCTACCCCGAGGTCGGCGTGCGGACCGTCCGCCTGCTCCGCCGCCTCGGGGTGCGGGTCGATTTCCCGGCCGGGCAGACCTGCTGCGGGCTCCCCCTGTTCAATTCCGGCTACCACGCCGAAGCCGCGCGGGTCGCCCGGCGCACGATCCCGCTGTTCGAGGGCTCGGAGCACGTGGTGGTGCCCTCCGGCTCGTGTGCCTGGATGATCAAGCACGAGTACCCCGGACTGATGACGGATCCGGCGCTCCGCCGGCGGGCCGAGGACCTGGCCCGCCGCACCTTCGAGCTGTCGCAGTTCCTGGTCGCGGTCGTGGGCCGGACGCGGTTCCGGAGCGCCGTCCAGGGCCTCGTGACCTACCACGACTCCTGCCACCTGCTGCGCGGGCTCGGCGAGGCGGCGGCGCCCCGCGCCATCCTCCGCGACCTGGAGGGGGCCCGGTTCGTGGAGCTGCCGGGCAGCGACGAGTGCTGCGGCTTCGGCGGCTCCTTCGCCGTGCGCCTGCCCGAGGTGTCCAGCGCCATCATGGACCGCAAGCTGGCCGGCATCGAGCGGACCGGCGCCGCCTGCGTGGTGGCCTGCGACGCCGGGTGCCTGATGCAGATGAGCGGCGGCCTCCGCCGCCGGGGCTCGCCGGTCCGGGCCATCCACCTGGCCGAGCTGCTGGACGGGGAGGCGCCGTGACCCCCGGGGCGCCGTTCCGCGAGCGCGCGGCCACGGCGCTGGGCGACCGCTTCCTCCAGGAGGCGCTCACCATCGCCACCACCCGGTTCATCGGGCTCCGGCGGGAGGCGTTCGCCGACTTCCCCGAGGGCGAGGCCCTCCGGGACCGCGCGCGGGCCATCAAGGAGGCCACGCTGCAGCGGCTGGACCACTGGGTGGAGACGCTGGCGGCCAGCGTCGAGCGCCTGGGCGGCCACGTCCACTGCGCCGCCACCGCCGCCGAGGCGCGCGACATCGTCCTCGGCATCGCGCGGCGCGCGGGCGCCCGGCTGGTGGTGAAGAGCAAGTCCATGGCCACCGAGGAGATCGAGCTGAACGAGGCGCTGGAGCGCGCCGGCATCACCCCGGTGGAGACCGACCTCGGCGAGTACATCATCCAGCTCGCCCACGAGAAGCCGTCCCACATCATCGCCCCCGCCATCCACAAGACGAAGGGGCAGGTGGCCGACCTCTTCGCGCGCGAGCTCCGGCGCCCGGCGGCCCCCGACCCGGAGCTGCTCACGCGCATCGCCCGCGAGGAGCTGCGCGAGAAGTTCCTCCGCGCCGACATGGGGATCACGGGCGCCAACTTCGCGGTGGCCGAGACGGGCACCGTGGTGCTGGTGACGAACGAGGGCAACGGCCGCATGGCCACCTCGCTGCCCCGGGTCCACGTGGCGGTCATGGGGGTGGAGAAGGTCATTCCCTCCATGAGCGACCTGGTGGTGTTCCTGGCCATCCTGGCCCGGAGCGCCACCGGCCAGAAGCTCTCCGTGTACACCACGCTGGCGCAGGGCCCGCGGCGGCCCGGGGAGCTCGAGGGACCGGAGGAGTTCCACCTGGTCCTCCTGGACAACGGGCGGGTGGGGCAGCTCGCCGGCCCGCTGCGCGAGGCGCTGGCGTGCCTGCGCTGCGGCGCCTGCCTGAACGTCTGCCCCGTCTACCGCCAGATCGGCGGCCACGCGTACGGCCACACCTACCCCGGCCCCATCGGCATCCTGATCACCGCCATGCTGCACGGCCAGGAGGCGGTGGGCGAGCTGGCCCACGCCTCGTCGCTGTGCGGCGCCTGCGCCGACGCCTGCCCCGTGCGCATCGACATCCCCCGGATGCTGGTGGACCTCCGGCGGGGCGGGGTGGAGCGGCGCGTGGCGCCCGCGGGTGAGCGCCTGGCCTTCCGCGCGCTCGCCTGGCTCCTCGAGCGTCCCGCCCTCTACCGCCTGGCGGCGCCGGTGGCGCCGGGCGC
>JBBIOF010000424.1:0-3078 GCA_037443505.1 Candidatus Rokuibacteriota bacterium | reverse complement strand
AGGACCTCCGCTTCTTCGGGGCGGCCGCGGCGGAGTTCCCGGAGCCCGAGCCCCTCCTGTGGCGGGGCGGCCACCACCGCGAGGCGGACGCCGAGCGGGCCGTGGTCTGCCGCCGCCTGCTGGGCGGCGAGCCGCTGGTCGTGGTGGCCACGCCCGCCGCCCTGGACGTCGTGCTGCCCGCGCCGCGGGACTTCGGCGCGGGCGTCCTCCGCCTGGGCGTCGGCGACGACCTCGACCGGGAGCTGCTGGTGGAGGCCCTGGAGCGGGCGGGCTACGAGCGGGTGGACATGGTGGTGGAGGTCGGGCAGTGGAGCGTGCGGGGCGGCATCGTGGACATCTTCACCCCGGCCCACGCCGCCCCGGCCCGCCTGGAGTTCTTCGGCGACGAGATCGAGTCCATCCGGCTGTTCGACCCCACGTCGCAGCGCTCCCGGGAGATGCTCGAGGAGCTCCTGGTCCTGCCCCTCGGGCCGGCGGGTGGCCCGGCCGAGGACGCCGCGGGGCACGGCCTGCTCGACTACCTGCCGGCAGGCGCCCCGGTGATCCTGGACTCGCCCCGCCTCCTCGACGAGCCCTCCGAGGAGGCGCCGGGCCGGCGGCCGCTCGCGGAGGTGGTGGGCGACCGGCCGCGCCTCGAGCTGGAGCTCCTGGCCGGCGCCTCGGGCCCGGCCGACGTCGTCCTCGACACGCGCGGGGTGGGCCAGTACGCGGGCCGGTTCGGCCAGCTCGCCGAGGACCTGGGGCACCGGCGGGCGGAGGGCTTCACGGTGCGGCTGGCCGCCACCGACGAGCGCCAGGCGGAGCACCTGCGGCAGATCCTGCGCGAGCACGGCCTGGAGGCCGGGCTGGCGGCCGGCCTCGACGGACCCGAGGGGCTCGCCGTGGTCGTCGGGGAGTGCTCCGGCGGCTTCGAGATCCCGGCGCTCGGCGTCCTCCTGCTGACCGAGGGCGAGGTCTTCGGGGCCCGCCGCCGCACGCTGCGCCGCCCGAAGTTCCAGCGCGGCTCGCCGCTCACCGCCTTCACCGACCTGGAGGTGGGCGACCTGGTCGTCCACGAGGACCACGGGATCGGCCGCTACCAGGGGCTGCGCACCATGCGGGTGGGCGACCGCGAGGGCGACTTCCTGATCCTCGAGTACGCGGAGGGCAACCAGCTCTACCTGCCCGTGGAGCGGCTGGACCTGATCTCGAAGTACCTGGGAGGGGACGCGGGTGCCGCCAGGCTCGACCGCCTGGGCGGCGCCTCCTGGCAGCGGGTGAAGGACTCGGTGCGGGCGGCCCTCCGGGACATGGCCGAGGAGCTGCTCCGGCTCTACGCCCGCCGCGCCGTCGCCGGCCGCTCCTCGTTCCCGCCGGACACGCCGTGGCAGCGGGAGTTCGAGGCGGCCTTCCGCTTCGAGGAGACGCCCGACCAGCTCCGTGCCATCGAGGACGTCAAGCGCGACCTGGAGTCGGACCGGCCCATGGACCGCCTGGTGGCCGGCGACGTGGGGTACGGCAAGACGGAGGTGGCGCTCCGGGCGGCGTTCAAGGTGGTGGCCGGGGGCGGGCAGGTGGCGGTGCTGGTGCCCACCACCGTGCTGGCGCAGCAGCACTGGAGCACCTTCGTGGAGCGCTTCGCCCCGTTCCCCGCCAGGGTCGAGCTCCTCTCGCGCTTCCGCTCGCCCGCCGAGCAGAAGGCGGTCGTGGAGGGGCTCCGGCAGGGGACCGTGGACGTGGTCATCGGGACCCACCGCCTGCTGTCCAGGGACGTGAGCTTCAAGAACCTGGGCCTCCTCATCATCGACGAGGAGCACCGCTTCGGCGTGGCGCACAAGGAGCGGCTCAAGCAGCTCCGGGCCTCCGTGGACGTGCTGGCGCTCACGGCCACCCCCATCCCCCGGACGCTCTACATGTCCCTCTCCGGGGTGCGGGACATGTCGGTGATCGAGACGCCGCCCCTCGACCGCCTGCCCGTGGAGACGGTCGTCCGCCGCTTCTCCCGGGCGGTGGTGCGGGAGGCGATCGAGCGCGAGCTGGAGCGGGGCGGCCAGGTCTTCTTCGTCCACAACCGGGTCCAGTCGCTCCCCTCCATGGCGCGGTTCCTCCAGGAGCTGGTCCCCGACGCGCGCATCGTCATGGCGCACGGCCAGATGCGGGAGCGGGAGCTGGAGGCGGCGATGGTGAAGTTCGTGAGCGGCCAGGCCGACATCCTGGTGTCCACGGCCATCGTGGAGTCGGGTCTCGACATCCCCGCCTCCAACACCATCGTGGTCAACCGTGCCGACCGGTTCGGCCTGGCCCAGCTCTACCAGCTCCGCGGCCGGGTGGGGCGGGAGCGCCAGCAGGCGTACTGCTACCTGCTGGTGCCGGCCGACGGGCGGGTGGACGAGCAGGCCCAGCGCCGGCTGCGGGTGCTCCAGGAGCTGACCGAGCTGGGCTCGGGCTTCAAGCTGGCCCTCCGCGACCTGGAGATCCGGGGGGCCGGCAACCTCCTGGGCGCCGAGCAGCACGGGCACATCGCCGCGGTGGGATTCGATCTTTATTCGAAGCTCCTCGCCGAGGCCGTGCGAGAATTGCGGGGCGAGGCGACGGCGCCGACCGTGGAGCCCGTCGTCAGCGTGAGCGTCGAGGGGTTCTTGCCGGACGACTATGTCCCCGAGGTCAACCAGCGCCTGGCCTTCTACAAGCGCCTGGCCGGCGCCGCCAGCGACGCCGAGGTCGGCGAGCTCCGCGCCGAGCTCGTGGACCGGTTCGGCCCGCCGCCCGGGCCCGCCGAGCAGCTCCTCGACATCGTCCGCCTGCGCGTGGCCGCCCGCGCCCTGGGGGTCGAGCGGGTGGAGGCCGGCGAGGGCCGGGCGCTGCTCACCTTCTCGCCCGCCACGCCGCTCCGGCCCGAGCGCCTGGTCCAGGTCATCCACCGGAGCCGCGGGCGCATCGCCATGAAGCGCGAGTTCACCCTGGAGGCGGCCATCGAGCGTGGGCCCTGGCCGGTCGTGCGCGACTCGCTCCACCGGCTGCTGGCCGACCTGGCGCGCGCATGAGGCGCCTGGTCGCCGTGGGGCTCCTGGCCGCAGCGCTCGGCGGCTGCGCCGTGCC
>JBBIOF010000423.1:0-3080 GCA_037443505.1 Candidatus Rokuibacteriota bacterium | reverse complement strand
GCGGGCCCTGGCCCGGCGCGTGCACGTCCCACGGGCAGCCGCGGGCGGCGAGCGACTCCCGGCAGGGGTGCAAGACGGGTGCCCGGCACCCCGGGGCGCGGCCAGCCCGACGCCGCCGGCGGACGGCTCGTCTGGAGGTGACGATGGCACAGCCAGCCCTGGCCGGTCGCGGCACCGCCCCGCAGGGAGCGCCGGATCCCGAGCCCGCGCGGGAGCGGATCGCCGCGATCTTCACCCGCGTCGAGGACGTCGTCTACATCGGGCTCGCGACCCTGCTGGCCGCCAGCGCGGCGGTCCTGCTGGGCGCGAGCGTGCTGGAGTTCGTGCGTCACCTGGCCGCCGGCACCCTGCCGGGGAGCATCGTCGCCCTGCTCGACCGCATCCTCCTGATCCTCATGATCGTGGAGGTCCTCTACACGGTGCAGGTCTCCTTCCGGGAGCACGCGCTGGTGCCCGAGCCGTTCCTGATCGTGGGGCTGATCGCCGCCATCCGCCGGGTGCTGGTGCTCACGGCGGAGTTCTCGGGCCTGCTCGAGCGCGGGGAGACGGCGTTCCGCTTCGCGATGGTGGAGCTGGCGCTGCTCACGGTGATGATCGTGGCGCTGGTCGCCTCGCTGCTGATGCTGCGCCGTCCGGGCGTCGGCCCCGCCCGGGCGGACCGGTCCTGATCGGTCTCGGGGCACACGGGGGGCGGCGCGAGGTCCCGGCGGACGGGAGGGTCAGCCCTGGGGCGGCTCGGCCAGGAGCCTCTCCACGTGCTGCCGGAAGACCTCGTCCGTCACCGCCCCCACGTGCTTGGCACGGATCCGGCCCGAACGGTCGATGAAGAACGTCTCCGGCACGCCGTAGACGCCGTAGTCGATGGCCACCTTGCCCGTGGTGTCGGGGGCGTTGGGGAAGGTCAGGCCGAAGTCGGCGATGAACTTCCTGGCCTTCTCCTCGGTGTCCTGGATGTCCACGCCGATGACGGTCACCCCTCGCTCCCGCCAGGTGCGCCAGCCGCGCTCGAGGACGGGCGCCTCCTCGTAGCAGGCCGGGAAGCACCACGAGGCCCAGAAGTTGAGCACCACCACCCGCCCGCGCTGGGCCGCCAGCGCCACGGGCTCGCCGGTGAAGCTGGTCAGGGTGAAGGGCGCGGCGGGGCGTCCCACCAGCGGGGAGGGGATCTCGCGGGGGTCCGTCCGGAACCCGTAGGCCAGCAGGGCCAGCACGGGGATCGCCGAGAGCGGGATCAGCCAGCGGAGCAGCCGCGTCACGCGGTCTTCCTTCGCTCCGGCAGGACGGAGAGCCCCGCCCCCAGCGTGAGCACGAGCCCGCCGATCCAGATCCAGCTCACCAGCCGGTTCACCTGCACCTTGATGGTGGCCTGGCTGCCGTCGCGGGCGAAGTCGCCCAGGACCAGGTAGAGGTCCTCGGTGAGCCCGAGCCAGTAGTCCACGCCGGCGATGGGCGTCTGCTCCTGCGGGTAGAACTTCCTGGTGGGCTGCATCACGGTGGGCCGGGGGACGCCGCCGGTGACCGTGAAGCTGCCGACGACCTTGAAGTGGTTGGACTCCTCGCGGGCCTGGAGGCCGTCGAACCGGATGCGGTAGCCGGCCAGCTCCGCGGACTCGCCCACCTTCAGGGTGGTCTCCGTCTGCACCGACCACGCGTGGGAGCCCGTCACTCCCACCGCGATGACCAGGATGCCGAGGTGCACCACGAAGCCGCCGTAGCGGCGGTTGTGGGTGCGCAGGAGCCGTGCCACCGCCCGCGGCAGCCGCTCGCCCACCCGCAGCCGGGCGCGGGTGGCGCGGCCCAGGTCCAGCGCGATGGTGGCCGCCACGAACACCGTGAGGGCCAGCGACAGCACGGCCAGGGCCGAGCGCACCCCCACGAGGTAGAAGAGGCCGGCCGCGGCCGCGCCCACCAGGACCGGGCCCACGAAGTTCCGCCGGAGGTTGTCCAGCGAGGCGCGCCGCCAGGCGATCAGGGGGCCCACCCCCATGAGGAAGATGAGCCCGAGGAACAGGGGGATGTTGACCTGGTTGAAGAAGGGCGCGCCCACCGACACCTTCACGCCCCGCACCGCCTCGGAGATCAGGGGGAACACGGTGCCGAAGAAGACCGTGAACGATGCCGCCACCAGGAGCACGTTGTTGAGCAGGAAGGTGGACTCGCGCGAGACGACGGAGTCCAGCGCCGCGGGGGCCCGCAGCGCGTCCCACCGCCAGGCCAGGAGACCCAGCGCCGCCAGCGCCACCAGGGCCAGGAAGGACAGGAAGAACACGCCGATGGCGCCCTGGGTGAAGGCGTGCACGGAGGCGATGACGCCGGAGCGGGTGAGGAACGTGCCGAAGAGCGTGAGGCTGAAGGTGAGGATGACGAGCGCCACGTTCCAGAGCCTCAGCATCCGGCGCCGCTCCTGGATCATCACGGAGTGCAGGAACGCGGTGCCCGTGAGCCAGGGCATGAAGGCCGCGTTCTCCACCGGGTCCCAGGCCCAGTAGCCGCCCCAGCCCAGCACGTGGTAGCTCCACCAGCCGCCGATGAGGAGCCCCAGCGACAGGAAGTACCAGGCCGTGATCGTCCACCGCCGGGTCAGGGTGATCCAGGCGTCGCCCAGCCGGCCGGTCACCAGCGCGGCGATGGCGAACGCGAAGGGGACCGTGAACCCGGTGAACCCGAGGTAGAGGGCGATGGGGTGGGTGATCATCCCCGTGTCCTCGAGCAGCGGGTTCAGGCCCCGGCCGTCCGCGGGCGGCGGGGCGAGCCGCGCGAACGGCGGCGCCGCCACCGTCATCACCAGCAGGAAGAACGACATCACGCCCAGCATCACGCCCAGGGCCCACGGGTATAGCTCGCGCGCCCGCTGCCGGTGGCGCACGATCACGATCACCGTGAAGAGGGCCAGCATCCACGCCCAGAGGATGATGGAGCCCTCCAGCGCCCCCCACACGCCGGTGATCCGGTACCAGTAGGGCGTGCCCAGGTTGGTGTTGCTGGCCACGTAGCGGACCGAGAAGTCGAAGGTGAGGAACGCGTACACCATGAGGGCGAAGCACGCCGTCACCAGCACGAAGGCGCCGAGGGCGGCGTGC
>JBBIOF010000422.1:0-3098 GCA_037443505.1 Candidatus Rokuibacteriota bacterium | reverse complement strand
GCCGGTAGCCGCAACCCGTCCCGATGACCTGCGCCGCCGCCATGCGCCTCGACGTCGCGACGCGTCCACGGGCACTCAGAACCCCAGCGCGCAGCCGTCGCCGCGCGGGTCGGCGCCGCCGGCCAGCGTGCCGTTGCGGACGACGATCCCGTGGGCGTGGCCAACCTTGTAGAAGAGCGCGGGGGCGGCCTTGACGCGATGGCCCTTCCGCCGCAGGCCCGCCAGCACGCCCGGGGGCACCCGCCGCTCGACGTGGATGGTGTCCGCCGGCTCGCCCGGCAGGAACGCGCCGATGAGGAACCGTGGCCGCTCGATGGCCTCCTGGGGGTCCATGCCGTGGTCCAGGACGTTGGTGAGGACCTGGGCGTGGAACATCGCCTGGCCGTTGCCGCCCATGGTGGCGAACCCCATCAGCGGGCGGTCGTCCCCGGTGACGATGGCGGCCATGAGGGTGTGGAAGGGGCGCTTGCGCGGCGCCAGGGCGCTCGGGTGGGCGGGGTCGGTGCTGAAGTGCCGGCCCCGGTTCTGGAGGACGACCCCGGTGCCCGGAACGACGATCCCGGAGCCGTAGGCGTTGAACAGGCTCTGGATGACGCTGATCACGTCACCGCGCCCGTCGGCCACGACGAAGCCGGTCGTGTCGCCCTCCGGGTCGCCCCAGGAGTACGTCCCCGCCTTGTCCGGGTCGAACGACGCCCGCCGGCGCGCGGCGTAGTCCTTGTCGAGCAGGGCCTCCACGGGGACGCGGGCGTGGGCCGGGTCGCCGATCCAGCGGTCGCGGTCGGCGTACGCCAGCTTCACCATCTCGATCATCAGGTGGAGGTGCTCCACCGAGTGCACGCGGTAGCGCGCCAGCGGGAAGCCCTCCAGGAGGTTCAGCGCGAGGAGCGCGGCCAGCCCCTGGGTGGGCGGGGGCGTCTCGTACACGACGCGGCCGCGGTAGGTGGTCCGGATCGGCTCGCCCCACTCGCCCGCGTGCGCCGCCAGGTCGTCGGCGGTCAGGAAGCCGTCCGCCTCCAGGCGGCGCGCGATGGCCCGCCCGACTCGGCCCGTGTAGAACAGGTCGGGCCCCTGGGAGGCCAGGTCGCGCAGCGTCCGGGCGAGGTCGGGCTGCACGAACAGCTCGCCCGTGGCCGGGACGCGCCCGTCCGGGACGAAGACGCGGTGCCACTCGGGGTCGGGGTTCACCGGCCGGAGCTCCGCGATGGACTGGCTCACGATGGAGGTCATGGGGAAGCCGCGCTCGGCGTAGTGGATGGCGGGCTGGAGCAGCTCGCCCAGCGGCCGGGTGCCGAAGCGCTCGAGCAGCATGCCCCAGGCGCGCACGCAGCCCGGGACGCTCACGGTGAGCGGACCCATGACGGGGAGCGCCTCGAGCCCCCGGCGCCCGAGCTCCTCCAGGGTGGCGCGCGAGCCCGAGCGTCCGGCGCCGTTCAGGAAATGCACCCGGCGGGAGGCCGCCTCGTAGTACAGGCAGAAGAAATCGCCGCCCAGGCCGCAGTTGTTGGGCTGGGTGACGGCCAGCACGGCGTTCACGGCGACGGCGGCGTCCGCCACCGACCCGCCCGCCCTCAGCACCTCGACCCCTGCCAGCGTGGCGAGCGGGTGGGCCGACGCGACCATGCCGTCGCGACCCAGGGCAACCGGACGGTAGGAGTAGCCGATCTCGGGCACGGTGTCTCAGCCTCCCGCGAAGAGCCTGGCGATCTCGTCCTGGGGAAACACGGGCAGCGGCCGCTCCCGGTCGCCCTCGACCAGGATAACGCCGCTCTCGCGCGGGACCACCCGTCCGATCTCGCGCGTCCCGATCCCCCGGCGCGCCAGGGCGTCGATCACGCGGGGGGAGTCGGCCGGGTCGAGGGTCATCAGCAGGCTGCCGGAGGCGATGGTGCCCAGGGGGTCCAGCCCCAGGGCGCCGCAGACCTCCACGCCCTCGGGCAGCAGCGCGATGCGGTCCCGCTCGATGCGCAGCCCCACGCCGGCCGCGTCGGCGAGCTCCCACAGGGCGGTGGCGAGCCCGCCCTCGGTGGGATCGTGCATCGCGTGGATCCGGGCGGTCTCGCAGGCCACGGTCGCCTCGGGCACGATGCTGAGGCCGGGCGCGCGGAGCAGGCCCCGGGCCCTGCCCACCACGGCGGCCGGGACACCCCGCGCCTCCAGGTCGGCGGCGCGCTCGCGGGCGACGATGGCCGCTCCCTCCAGGGGGATGCCCTTGGTCATCAGCACCGCGTCTCCCACGCGGGCGCCGCCGGTGGTGATCAGCCGGTCCCGGGCCACCTCGCCCAGCATGGTCCCCGCGACGATGGGGCGGTCGAGGCCGTGGGTGACCTCGGTGTGCCCGCCCACCAGCGTCACCTCCAGCTCGCCGCAGGCGGCGGCGAGCTCGTCGAAGAGGCCCGCCACCGCGCCCTCCGTGGCGCCGTCCTCGGGCAGCAGCAGCGTGGCCAGGAACCAGCGCGGCCTGGCGCCCCGCACGGCGACGTCGTTGGCGTTGACCTGGAGCGCGTACCAGCCGATCTCGTCGGTGGCGAAGGTGATGGGGTCGGTGGTGGCGATCAGGTAGCGGTCGCCCAGGTCGATCACCGCGGCGTCCTCGCCCACCCGGGGGCCGACGACGACCCGCGGGTCCCGGGGCGGGTGCTTGTCGAAGAGCGCCTGGAGGAAGTGGGCGCGGAGCTTGCCGACCGGTAGGCGCTGCATGGCGCGGCGAGTAGTATACACGGCGTGCCCTCCGACGATCGCGCGCCCGCCCGGCTGGTCGAGTGCGTCCCCAACGTCAGCGAGGGGCGCGACCGTGCAGTCGTGGAGCGCCTCGCCGCAGCCGTCCGGTCGGCGGGCGGTGTCCGCCTGATGAACGTCCACGCGGACCCGGACCACCACCGCTCGGTCCTGTCCTTCATGGGGCCGCCGGAGGCCGTCGAGGCAGCCGCGCTCGCGCTGGCGGCCGCCGTGGTGGACGCCATCGACATGCGGGGCCACCGCGGGTCGCACCCCCGGATCGGGGCCCTCGACGTCGTCCCCTTCGTGCCGCTGGCAGGCGTGCGCATGGACGAGGCGGTCGCGCTCGCCCGCCGCGTCGGCGCGGGCATCGCCGAGCG
>JBBIOF010000421.1:0-3100 GCA_037443505.1 Candidatus Rokuibacteriota bacterium | reverse complement strand
GCTGGCCGCGGCGAGCTCGGCCACGATGTCCGTGACGCGCTTGACCGAGCCGACGATCTCCTCCAGCGTCCGCCCCGAGGCCGTGACCAGCTCCGAGCCGTCCTGCACCTTCCGGACGGAGTCCTGGATGAGGGCCTTGATCTCCCGGGCCGCCGTGGCGCTGCGCTGGGCGAGGTTCCGGACCTCCGCGGCGACCACCGCGAACCCCCGCCCTTGCTCGCCGGCCCGCGCGGCCTCGACGGCGGCGTTGAGCGCCAGCAGGTTCGTCTGGAAGGCGATCTCGTCGATTGTCGTGGTGATCTCGGCGATCCGCCGCGATGAGCTCGTGATCTCGCCCATGGCCGCCACCGCCGCCGTCACCACGCTGCCGCCCTTCTCCGCCGCCTCGCGCGAGCCCGTGGCCAGCTGGCTGGCCTGCTGCGCGTTGTCGGCGTTCTGCTTGACCGTGGCCGTGATCTGCTCCAGCGACGCCGCCGTCTCCTCCAGCGAGGACGCCTGCTCCTGAGCCCCCGCGGACAGCTCCTCGGAGGCCGAGGAAAGCTGCTGCGAGGCCACCGCCATCCGGCTGGCCGCCCCCGCGACCTCGGTCAGGGCCGCCCGCATGCTGTCCACGGCCTGGTTGAGGGCGGCCGCCATCCGGCCCACCTCGTCCCGCCGCTCCAGCTCCAGCCGGTGGGTGAAGTCCCCGGCCGCCACCTGCTCGAGCACGCCCACCGCCTGGCCCAGCGGCCGGGCGATGCCGCGCGCGATCCCGTAGCCGAGCGCCAGCGACACGGCAACGCCCACGCCGATCGCGGCGAACGTGACCCAGAGCGTGAAGGCGTACTCGGCCTTGCCCTGCTTGACCAGGTCCGCGGCCACCTGCGTGTTGATCGCGAACAGCCGGTCCATGGCGGCCGCGGCCTCGCGGAACCGCTCGCCGACCGCCCCGGCCGCCGCCGCCAGGGCCTCCTCCTTCCGGCCCGCGGCGCTGGCCGGCAGCACCTGGGCGTCCCGCCCCTCCCGATACTGGTCCCAGGCGCGCCGCAGTCCGGCCAGCGCCTGCTCCTCCTGGGCCACGAGCCTGGTCGCCGCGTACTTCCTGTACTCGTCGTCGAAGACGCCGTCCAGGCGGCGGATCTCCTCGTGCAGGGCCCGCATCCGGCCGGCGTCCTGGGCCATGACGTGCTGGAGGACCGCCGCGCGGACCTGGAGCATCGCGGCACGCATCGTCGCCGCCTGGACGGTCGGCACCAGGCGGTTGTCGTAGACGTCCTCGAAGTTGTCCTGGATGTCCCGCATGCCGCGGGTGCCGAACAGGGCCACCCCCGCCATGAGCAGGGTGGTGCCCAGGAACCCCACCAGGAGCTTCGTCATGCTGCTGCGGTTCGCAAACCAGCCCATCGGATCTGCCCCCTCCTCTCAGCTCTGGCCGCCGCCGGGCGGGCCGGCCACCCCTGCCGGACCGTCCTGGCCCAGGACCCGCTCCAGGTTGAGCAGGAGGATCAGGCGGTCGCCCGCCCGCGCCACGCCGGTGATGAAGCGCGGGTCGACATCGCCGCCGAACTCGGGGACCGGCTCGAGGTCGCCGCCCGCGAGGTCGAGCACGTCGGACACCGCGTCGACGATGAGACCCACCGACCGTCCGGCCACCATCACCACGACGATGACCGCGAACGCCTCCGGCGCCGCCTCAGGCAGGCCGAGCCGGGTGCGCAGGTCGATCACGGGGACGATCGTGCCGCGGAGGTTCATCACGCCCCGCACGTACGCGGGCGTGTTCGGCACCCGGGTGACCGGCGCCCCGCCCTTGATCTCCTGCACCGCGAGGATCGGCAGGGCGTACGCCTCGCCATCCAGGGTGAAGGTGAGGTGCTGACCGCCGGCCGGGGCCGGCGCAACGGTCTTCCTGGCGGCATCCAGTGCGTGCATCGCTCGCGCTCCTTCGGGACGGGGCGGCTGCTTGCTCCTCCGGAGTTGTCGGCACCGGGAGTCGGAGGTTGAGCCCGTTACGCGGTCTTTACGCTGGGGGGAGGGCTCCCGAGGATTCGGCTTCCGGACACGCGGGTCGATTGGTAACAATTATGGCGCCCGCGGCGACCCGGCAGCCGCGTCGCCGGCCGTGGCGTCATCCCACTCGCGACGAGGAGGACCATGACCAGGGATGCGAAGGAGGCGCGCGTCGAGGAAGCCCAGTTTCGCCTGCGGGTCCGCGCCCGCGAGTTCATCATCCCGCCCGTCAGGGATGCCCTGCTCATCGGCCGCCGCTCCCCGGTCGGCCACGTGGCCATGCAGCGCAGCCTCGCCCTGCTCTCGCCCGACGCCTTCGAGGCCCTCCCGGTGCCCGACCACCCGAGTGTGGGCACCGTGCTGGTCCGCCGCGCCATCCTCCTGAAGGCCCCCCGCGAGCGGGTGGTCGCCTTTCTCCTCGACCGCGTGGGCCCGCTGATGGCAGACACCGAGATCCTCCACCTCGATCTCGAGGTGGAGATCGAGCTGGAGGGCCAGGTGTGATCGTCACGGCACGGGACCTCCTCACCGACGCCGTCCCGCGCGTCCCCGCCGAAGCGCGGCCCGCGGACTACGAGCGGGAGCTCGGCGCCGGCCGCGTCGCCGCGTTCGCCGTCTTCGACGGCGACACGTTCCTGGGGCTCGCCGCCCCGGCCGCCGTCGTCACGTTCCCGCAGCGCATCTTCGCCGACCTCTGCGCCACCGCCTCCCGGCCCATCGCCGCGGACACGCCCCTCGCGGAGATCCTCCGGGAAATGGATCGCCACGCGACGTCCGTCCTCGCCGTCACGGGTCCCGACGGCCGGTTCCTCGGCGTCGTGAGCGCCGCCCGCATCACCGAGCTGCTCCTCTGGCAGGCCGAGAGCCGCCTGCAGGGCCTCCGGCAAGTCCTCGCGACCACGGTGGACCTCGGGGCCGACTGGACGCTCGACGACGTCCTCCAGCGCGTGGTCGACCTCGCCGCCCAGCTCACCGGCGCCCGCGAGGGCGCCCTCGAGCTCCTGGACGACGAGGGGGCGGTCGCGAAGCGCTTCTCGGCGGGCCCGGTCGCGGCCGTCCCCGGGTTCCGCCGCCTCTCGGGCGCGGTCCTCCGCGGGCCCGGGGAGGGCCG
>JBBIOF010000420.1:0-3115 GCA_037443505.1 Candidatus Rokuibacteriota bacterium | reverse complement strand
TCCTCCTGCATACGGCGCAGCCGTTTCCGTTCCTGCGCCTGGTGAAGCGCCCGCCTTCCGGCGAGGACCCCGGCCCCCCGCGGCCCTGAGCGGCCCGGCGCCGCCGCCGGCTCAGGGCCGCGAGAAGGCCACGAAGTAGCTCCCGAACTCCACCGGCACGATCTGGGGCGGGTAGTGCTCGGGGCGCCACCGCCCGGGGATCCTGGTGAGCGCGAAGCCGGGGTGGCCGCCGAACCGCTCCCCGAGCTCCGCTGCGGTGAAGACGCGCACGTGGCCGGCCGCGTGGTCGGCGACGAACTCGGGCAGCGGGCCGTCCGCCCGGAACTCGTTCATGGGCACCGAGAAGCAGAAGCGCCCGCCCGGGCGCAGCGCCGTGAGGACGGCGTCCAGCGTGTCGTCGAGGTCGCGCACGTGCTCCAGCACCGCGAACGAGTACACCAGGTCGAAGGCACCCGGCCGGCGGCGGAGGACCTCCTCCAGCAGGCCCTGCTCGAAGCGGACGTTGCGGTAGCGGTTGAGCTTCCGGGCCAGGGCGACGTTCACCGCCGCCACCTCCACGCCCTCCACCTCCACCTCCGGGTGCCGCGCCCCGAGGGTGAGCGCGACCCGCCCCTCCCCGCAGCCCGCGTCCATCACCCGGCGCGCCCCCATGGCGATCACCTCGCGCTCCAGGAGCCGGTACTCCTCCTGGCGGCTCACGCGCGCCACCATCCGTCGCGTCCGCCGGCCCAGCCAGGTCCTGAGCTCGCGGTCCAGGCGCTTGAGCCAGCCGGGGCGCCGGACGTCCGCGTAGTACTGCTGGTAGGCCCTGGCGTAGGCCTCGGGGCTCGTGAGGTGAGCGAGCCAGCCGCGGATCTTGTCGGCCTGCGCGTCGTAGCGCGGGTCGGGGTGGGCCTCGCGGGCACGCTCCACCATGGCGAGCGCCCCCGCGAAGTTGTCGCGGTACAGCTCGAGCCACACGCGCTGCAGCACGCCCGGCACGTCCGCCGGGTCGGGGACGGGTGCCACCTCAGCGGGCCCAGGCCAGCTCGGGACGGCGTCGGTGCCAGTCGGTGGCCTGCTCGTAGGCCCAGGCCACCCTGAGCGCCGTGGCCTCCTCGAAGGGCCTGGCGTAGATCATGAGCCCGATGGGCAGCCCCTCGCCGGTGAACCCGCAGGGCAGCGCCACCGCGCAGAGGTCCAGCACGTTGCCCAGCGAGGTGTTGCGCAGGTAGCGGAAGTTGTGGTCCACGTAGCTCTCGGGGCTCGCGTCGATGGCGGCGAGCGGCCGGGGCGGGATCATGGTGACGGGCGCCAGCAGGGCGTCCACGTCGGCCAGCGTGCGGCGCACCCTCCGGCGCAGGTCGGCCCACTGGCGCAGGACCACGAAGTAGTCCGTCGCGGAGAGCCCCCGCCCTCCCTTCATCCGGTGGGCCACCACCGGGTCCAGCGCGTCGAAGTGCTCGTCGATGAACCGGCCGTTCACGGCCAGCGCCTCGGCCGCGATCATGTGCGCCCGCCGCTGCTCGCCCAGGGCCTCGGCGACCTCGGGGACCTGGACGCTCTCCACGTGGGCGCCCAGGTCGCGCAGGACGCGGCCCGCCTCCCTCACCGCGCGCTCGATTTCGGGGTCCACGTCGTCGAAGAACACCGTCTCGCCGAAGGCGACACGCAGCCCCCTGACGCCGGCCCGGAGCCCGGCCAGCACGTCCTGCGGCGGCACGCCCAGCGTGGTCTCGTCCTCCAGGTCCACGCCCTGCAGCGCCTGGTGGACGAGCGCGGCGTCCTCCACCGACCGCGTGAGCGGGCCCACGCTGTCCAGCGTCCACGACAGCGGGTAGACGCCCACGCGGCTGATCCGGCCCACCGTCGTCTTGAGCCCGACCGTCCCGCAGAGCGCCGCCGGGATCCGCACCGAGCCCCCGGTGTCGCTGCCGAGCGCGACCGGGACCAGCCCTCCGGCCACCGCCACCCCGGAGCCGCTGCTGGAGCCGCCCGGCGCGTGGGGCACGGGGTGCCACGGGTTGTGGGGCGTCCCGTGGTCGTGGTTGATCCCCACCCCGCCGAACGCGAACTGCACCGTGTGGGTCTTGCCCAGCAGCACCATGCCGGCGGCCGCCAGCCGCCGGACCGCGGCCGCGTCGCGGGCCGCGACGTTCCCCGCCAGGAGCCGCGTGCCCGCGGTGGTGGGAAGACCCCGGACGTCGTAGAGGTCCTTGACCGCGTAGGGGATGCCGTGCAGCGGCCCCAGGTCGTGGCCGCCCCGGAGGGCCGCCTCGGCGGCGCGCGCCTCCGCCAGCGCGCGGTCCCGGCTGACGGCGATGAAGGCGTGCAGCCGCTTGTCGAGGGCCCCGATGCGCTCCAGCAGCCGCTCGGCGAGCTCCACCGGGCTCAGGGCTCCGGCCCGGATGCGCGCGGCCAGCTCGGTGATCGTCGCGAACTCCAGCGGTGTCTCGGCCATGGCGTCGCCTCCCCTCGGGGATCGCACGGCCCCGTATCCTCTCACACCCGGGCCGCCGGCCGTCAGGCCCCCGGTCCCGTGCCGTGGAACTCGCGCTCCGGACGCATACCGGCGAGGCTCGCCGTGCGGTGACCGCCACCATCCCGCGGTCGGCCCGCGACGGGCCCGACGGCCCGCGCCCCGGCACCTCGAGGTACCCCAGGCGCGGACGTCGTCACCGGCCGCGGAGCCGCCAGACCTGGACGCCCGGCTGGCTCCACGACGACGGGATCGCGGCCACGCGCACGGCGTGCCGCTCGAGCCAGCCGTCCAGCTCCGCGGGCCGGTCCCAGCCCATGTGAACCACCACCCACGCCGGGCGGCTCCGGAGCCGCGCGTCCAGGCGGTCCCGGAACGTCTCCGGCTCCAGGACCTCGACCTCGGGCCGCCAGTAATGGCGCAGCGGGTAGCCGGCGCCGACCGTGGCCAGGACGGGTTCTCCCGGGGGGATCGCGGCGTCCAGGAGGCCGGCGACCGTGCGCCAGTCGAAGCCGTGGCGACTCTCGTAGTACTGGCGCAGGCCCGCCCCCACGGGAAGGCTCCAGGCGACCAGGAGCGAGACCGCCACCCCGGCGCCGGCCACGCGAGCCCGGCCCTGCGCACCGAGGCGGAGGCGCCGTGCGAGCGCGACCGCGT
>JBBIOF010000419.1:0-3115 GCA_037443505.1 Candidatus Rokuibacteriota bacterium | reverse complement strand
CGGCGAGGTCGGTCAGGAGGGGGGCGCGGCAGTTACCGCCCGCGCCGTGGGTCAGGACCAGGCCGTCGCCCGAGGGGCGGGCCGGCCGGTGCAGGAAGCCGCGGACCGCGGGCAGGTCGGAGGCCGGGACGTCGACCGGCTCGACGGTGCCCGCGGGCCGCGCCATCGCTCACACCACGCGGTCCCGGCGGAGCCGCTCGATCTCGGGCGGCGTGTACCCCAGCTCGGCCAGGATCTCGTCGGTGTGCTGGCCGGGGTCGGGGGCGGCGGTCCTCACCGCGCCCGGCGTGCGGGACAGCACCACCGGCAGGCCCTGGATCCTGATCTCGCCGAGCGCCGGGTGGCGCACCGGCACCGCCATGCCGAGGTGCCGCACCTGCTCGTTCTCGAAGACCTCCCGGATGTTCAGGATGGGGCCCGCGGGCACGCCGGCCGCGTTGAGGGCTTCCACCCACTCGCGGCTGGTCCTGCGCGCGAGCGCCTTCTCCAGCTCCGCGGTGAGCTCCCGCCGGTTCCTCGAGCGGGCCGGCGGCTCGGCGAACCGCGGGTCGGCCGTCAGGTGCTCCACGCCCAGGGCCCGGCACAGCCGGGCGAACATCTGCTGGCCCGAGGCGGCGATGTTGATGTGGCCGTCGGCCGTGCGGAAGACGCCGGTGGGGATGTGCGTGGGATGGTCGTTGCCCGCCTGGGGCGGGACCTCGCCGTCCACCAGCCACCGGGCGGCCTGGAAGTCGAGCATGGTCACCATGGCCTGCAGCAGCGAGGTGTGCACCCACTGGCCCCGCCCCGACCGCTCGCGCTCCAGCAGCGCCACCAGGATGCCCTGGGCGAGGAACAGCCCGGCCGTGAGGTCGGCCACCGGGATGCCCGCCCGCACCGGGCCCTGGCCGGGCAGCCCGGTCACGGACATGAGGCCGCCCAGGCCCTGGGCGATCTGGTCGTAGCCGGGCCGGTCCGCGTACGGGCCGTCCTGGCCGAAGCCGGAGATGGAGCCGTAGACCAGCCGCGGGTTGACCCGGGACAGCGTCTCGTAGTCGATGCCCAGGCGCTTCTTCACGTCCGGCCGGAAGTTCTCCACCAGGACGTCCGCGCGCTCCGCCAGCCGCAGGAGCACCGCCACGCCCTCGGGGTGCTTGAGGTCGAGGGTCATCGAGCGCTTGTTGCGGTGGAGGTTCTGGAAGTCGGGCCCGTGGCGCCGGTAGTCGGCGTCCCGGTCCTCGCGCGGCTCGATCTGGACGACCCGCGCGCCCATGTCGGCCAGCTGGCGCACCGCCGTGGGGCCGGAGCGGGCGCGCGAGAGGTCCAGGACCGTGATGTGCGCCAGGGGCAGCGCCATCAGCGCCCGACCCCGGCGGGCAGGATGGCCGAGCCCGTCAGCGAGGCCGGGTTGCGCCGGCCCCAGCGCCCGGCCTCCACGGCGGTGAGGAAGTCCAGCACGGCGCGGTTGAACGCCTCGGGCTCCTCCAGGTTGATGGTGTGGCCAGACCGCGGGATGACCACCAGCGCCGCGGTGGGGATCCTGCGCTTCATGAAGATGCCGGGCTCGAGGCACGGATCGTCCTCGTCGCCCGTGACCACGAGGGTCGGCACCTCGAGCTTCTCCAACCGGTCGCCCAGCTCGAAGATGGACGGCCGGGTCATCTGCACGCCCCGCAGGGTGAGCGCGTGGCCCCGCGCCGATCCCTCGGCCAGGTGCCGGGCGAACTCCTCCCAGCCCTTGGGATCCTTGTCCCGGAACTGCACGCGCGTGGGCCCCTGGGCGTAGAACGCCGCGACCTTCTCCATGCCGTCCTGCTCGAAGCGCCGGGCCGTCAGCTCCGAGTCCTGACGGAAGCGCTCCCGCTCCGACGCCACGCTGCCGTACCCGGCGCCCGCCACCACCAGCGAGCGGGCCCGCTCGGGATAGCGGAGGCCGAAGTGCAGCGTCGCGTAGCCCCCCATGGAGAGCCCGCAGACGTGGGCGCGGTCGATGCCGAGCGCGTCCAGGAGCCCGCGGAGGTCGTCCACCGCCTGGTCCTGGGAGTAGGCCCCCGGATCGTCGGGCACGTCGGAGGGCGGGTAGCCCCGCGCGTTGTACGCGATGGTGCGGTAGCGGCGCGAGAAGAAGCTCACCTGGGGCCGCCAGCTCCGGTAGTCGCCCGCGAACTCGTGGACGAACACCAGGGGCTCGCCCCGCCCCACCTCTTCGTAGAACAGATGGATGCCGTTGACGGCGGCCTTGGGCATGGTGCCTCCGGTCAGTGGAGCCGGCTCAGTCGGACCACGGGAAGTTGGTCTTGACGATGTCGAACGTCTTCCTGCCGCCCGGGAGCTGCGCCGTCACGCGGTCGCCCACGCTCCTGCCGATGAGTGTCCGCGCCAGGGGCGACAGCACGGAGATCAGGCCGCGGGCGGGGTCGGCCTCGTCGGAGCCCACGATCCAGTAGCGGTACTCGCGGCCGGTCTCGTCCTCCAGGAGCACGCTGGAGCCGAAGGTGACGCGGTCGCCCTCGGTGGGCGGGTCGATCACCTCGGCGGCCCGGAGCTTGGCCTCCAGCTCCTTGATCCGACCCTCGATGAAGGCCTGCTTCTCGCGGGCCGCGTGGTACTCGGCGTTCTCGCTGAGGTCACCGTGGGCCCGGGCCTCGGCGATGGCGCGGGTGATGGCGGGGCGCTCCACGCGCTTGAGCCGGTCCAGCTCGGCGCTGAGCTTGTCGTAGCCGGTCCGGGTCATCGGTGTCCGCTGTATCGACATGACGGTCCCTCGGGCGTCGTGAGATGGCCGAAACGGGATCGTCCTTACCTTAACACGGGGGCCGAAATACGGTAGTCTGTGCCGGTGGTCGCAGCCCGTCTGCTGACCGTCCTCACCCTCGTCCTCGCCGCCGCCTGCAACCGCTCGCAGGCCCAGGCGCCGGGGTCCGCGGGGCGGGGGGACGGGACCCCCGGCCCCGCCTTCCAGGCCATCCCCATCACCGTGGGGCGGGCCGAGACCCGGTCCGTCCAGCGCACCGTGGAGACGACGGGCAGCCTCCTCGCCTGGGAAGAGGTCGCGGCCAGATCCGAGCAGCCCGGCACCATCGCGCGGGTCCGGGTCGACCTGGGCGACCGGGTGGCGGCCGGCGACGTGCTGGCC
>JBBIOF010000418.1:0-3133 GCA_037443505.1 Candidatus Rokuibacteriota bacterium | reverse complement strand
GCCGCGCGCGTCCCCGGCCTCCTGGGCGGGGTGGGGCTGGCGCTGGCGTTGCTGGCGGGCGCGGGGCCCGCGCTGGCCGAGCGCGCGCCCTCCCTCTGCCGCGTCCGGCATCCCAGCGACGACGCCGTGGAGTGGAGGTGCCGGCGGCTCGGCCCCGGGGAGACGCTCGAGCGGCTGTTCGGAAACCGGTGGACGGACGTGGCGAGGTTCAACCGTGTCGACCGGCGCCACGCGGGCCCCGGCACGGACCTGAAGGTGCCCGTGAGGCTGGACGACATCCGCGGCTTCACCCCCATGCCCGCGGCCTGGGCCGGCGCCGAGGCCGAGCCGAAGACGATCCTGGTGGACCTGTCCGAGCAGTTCCTGGGCGCCTACGAGCACGGCCGCCTGGTGTTCTCGGCGCCGGTCACGGTGGGCGAGCGGGGAGCCTCGACGCCCGCGGGCGAGTTCAGGATCACCGTGGCCGACCGCCGCCACGCGTCGTCCATCTACACCATCGAGGGCACGGACATCCCCTACCCCATGACCTGGGCGCTCAGGTTCCTCGTCACGCGCGAGGGGACCAGCTACTGGCTGCACGGCCGCGACATGCCCGGCTTCCCGGCCTCCCACGGGTGCGTCGGGCTCTACGACGAGTGGATGCAGCGGGAGTACTACGGGTATCCGGGCCGTCCCGTCCTCGACGACGCCCGCCTGCTCTACGAGTGGGTCCTGGGCCCGGCGGCCGGCGCGGCCGACGGCCCGCGCGCGGTCAGGGACGGCCCGCGGGTCCGCATCGTGGGCGCCGCTCCCGCGGTCGACTGATCCCTACGCCTTCCACTCCTCGCGGAGGATCTCGCCCAGCCACTCGTCGTGCCACTGGCCTCCGAAGAAGGCATTGCGCCGGAAGAGGCGGGCCGCGCGCGCGACACCGCCACACTGAGGCCCGGCTGACCCAGCCGGAATCCCCCGGCGCCGCCTAACTGCCCGGGACTCGGGGCCGACGGCCTGGCAGCCCCGTTGCAGCCGCGACGGCTGCCGGTCGCCCTCGCCGGCAGGGGGCGAAGATCCGGGGGATTCCACCGAGTGCCAGCAGCGCCGACCGCGGACTTCGCCGTGGGCCTGGACGTTGGCTCGACGACGGTCAAGGCCGTCGCGGTCCAGCCGGGGAGCCTGACGGTGCTGTGGACGGATTACCGCCGCCACCGGGCTCGCCAGGCCGAGACCGTGCTCGAGGTCCTGGTCGCGCTCGCCGCCTGGGCCGGGCGCGACCTGGACAGCCTCCCCCTGTTCCTGACCGGCAGCGGTGGCCCCGCGCTCGCGGCCGACCTGGGCGGCCGCTACGTCCAGGAAGTGCACGCCGAGGCGCTGGCCGCCGAGCGCCTGCAGCCGGGCGTCGGCACGGTGGTCGAGCTGGGCGGGCAGGACGCCAAGATGATCGTCTGGCTCGCGGACCCGGGTCGCGGGACCCGCAGGTTCTGCAGCATGAACGACCGCTGCGCCGGGGGGACGGGCGCGGTCCTCGACAAGATCCGCGCCCGGCTCGGCCTGGACGAGGCCGCCGTCCGGGGGGTCCGGTACGACCCGGGACGCCTGCACCCCGTGGCGGGCAAGTGCGGCGTCTTCGCGGAGACCGACATCGTGGGGCTCCAGAAGCAGGGGGTCCCGCCCGAGGACCTGCTCGCCTCCCTGTGCGATGCCATCGTGCAGCAGAACCTCAGGGTGCTCGCCCGGGGCCAGGTCCTCCGCCCGCCCGTGCTGCTGCTGGGCGGCCCCAACCGGTTCGTGCCGGCGCTCGAGCAGGCCTGGCGGGCGAACCTGGCCGCGCACTGGCGCGAGCGCGGCGTCGAGCTTCCCGGGGGCGCGGCTCCGGAATCGCTGGTGGTCGTGCCGGACCTGGCCCTCCACTTCCCCGCGGTGGGCGCGGTGCTGCACGGCCTGGACGAGGGCCTCCCTGCCCGGTCCGGCAGGCTCGTGCGGCTCCGGGCGGCCGCGCCCCCCGGCCGGGACGGGGGCGAGCCGGCGCTGGTCGCCGGCGAGAGGGAAGCCGAGGAGTTCGCCCGGTGCTTCCGGCTGCCCGCCGTCGAGGCTCGCTCCGACGTGTCCGGGCCCGTGTACCTGGGCGTCGATGCCGGTTCCACCTCCACCAAGGCGGTGCTGCTCGATCCGGCGGGCCGGCTCCTGGCGGCGACGTACCGGCTCTCCGCCGGCAACCCCGTGGAGGACACGAAGGAGGTGCTGCGGGCGCTCGCCGGCCGGGGGGCCCCGCCGGCGGTGGCGGGGGTGGGCGTCACCGGCTACGCCCGGCACCTGATTCGCGACGTGATCGGCGCCGACGTGGCGGTGGTCGAGACGGTGGCGCACGCGCGCTCGGCGGCGCGCCACCTGCCGGAGGTCGAGGTCGTCTGCGACGTGGGCGGTCAGGACATCAAGGTCCTGTTCATGCGCCGGGGCCGCATCTGGGACTTCCGGCTCAACACCCAGTGCTCGGCCGGGAACGGCTACTTCCTCCAGGCCACGGCCGCGCGCTTCGGCCTCGGGGTGGAGGAGTTCGCGGCGGCCGCGTTCAGGGCCCGGCGCGCGGCCGCCTTCCAGGCCGGCTGCGCGGTCTTCCTCGAGACCGACATCGTGAACGCCCAGCAGCTCGGCTGGAGCCCTGAGGAGATCCTGGCCGGCCTGGCCCGGGTCCTGCCGAAGAACATCTGGCTGCACGTGGTCCAGGAGCCCGACCTCGCCAGGTTCGGCCGCCGCTTCCTCCTGCAGGGCGGCACGCAGCGGAACCTGGCCGCCCTCAAGGCCCAGGTGGACTTCATCCGGTCCCGCGTGCCGGATGCCGAGGTCCGCGTCCACCCGTATCCGGGCGAGTGTGGCGCCATCGGGGCGGCCCTGGAGGCCATCCAGCGGTGCGGCGCGGGGCCGAGCCGCTTCGTCGGCTTCGAGGCGCTCGACCGGCTCCGTGTGGACGTCCGGAAGGACGAGTCCACGCGCTGCCGCTACTGCCGGAACGCCTGCCTCAGGACGTTCATCCGTGCCGTGGCGCCGGACGGCTCCGAGCGGCGGATGATCGTGGCCACGTGCGAGCGAGGAGCGCAGGAGGATCCCGCCCTGGTGCGCGAGGCCCACCGGCGGATGCGCGCCGTGCGCGAGCGCGCGC
>JBBIOF010000417.1:0-3144 GCA_037443505.1 Candidatus Rokuibacteriota bacterium | reverse complement strand
TATGCCCGATGCCCGCGTCCGCCACCACGCGCGCCAGCGCGAGTCCGCGGCGGACGGCGGCCCACTCGTCGTCGCCTGGCGCGCGGGCGGCCAGGCACCCGGGGGCCGCCAGGAGGTCCCCCAGGAACCGGCGCTGGTCGAGGACCTCGACGCCGACGGCGGCGAGCGTGGCGATGACCGCCTCCACCAGCCTGCGGTCCACGCGGCTGCCGGCCCGGTGGTAGAGGTCCCGCGAGGCGGCGTCGGTCGAGCCCAGGGGCGCGCGCAGCACCTCGCTCATGGAGAAGCGGCCGCAGAGCACGGCGGCCTTCGCGCCCTCGGCCGTGAGGGCTGCCAGCACCGGGCCCACCTCGGTGAGTCGGCCGTGGACGACGCGGTCGGCGTGGGCGTCCAGGTCGGCGGCGCCGTCGAAGGCGAAGGCGACCACCCGCCAGCCCTGCCGCCGCGCCCGCTCGGCCACCAGCGCCGGCAGGCGGCCGGCGCCCGAGATCAGCGCGAGCGATCGCTCCACGGCAGGTCCTCGCGCCAGACCGCCTCGCCGCGCCCGTCGCGGATCATCCGCTCGATCTCGAGGGCCATGGCCAGCGAGCGCAGGTCCTCGGTCTCCGCCAGCTCCACCGGCCGGCCGGCCCGGGCGTCGCGGGTGGCGCGGATCAGGTGCAGGATCTCGAGCTTCAGCGGGTTGTCCTTGTGCACGAACAGGTGCTCGACGAAGGAGGCCTGGCGGTAGCGGATGGACTCGCGGTTCGGCGTGGCCTCCTGCGCCGCGCGGCGGTGGATCTGGATGTCCTGCACCGTGTAGTCCAGGACGATGTAGGCGTCGGGCTGGGTGATGGCCAGCGTGCGGATCTTCTCCTCGGTGGCGCGGCTGGCGGTGATGGTGGCGATGGTGCCGGACTCGAACCAGACCTGGACGTTGGCGACGTCGGCCACCTCGGACAGCACGGTGGCGCCCACGGCGGTGAGGCGCCGGGGCGGCGAATCCACCAGCGCCAGCACGATGTCGATGTCGTGGATCATGAGGTCCATCACCACGGTGTCCTTCTGCACCCGGGGCACGAACGGCCCGAGGCGCCGGGACTCGATGAGGATGGGCCGCTCCACGATCTTCCGGAGCTCCTGCACCGCGCCGTTGAACCGCTCCACGTGGCCCACCTGGAGCACGGCCCCCGTGCGGCGGGCCAGGGCGAACAGCTCGCGCGCCTCCTCCAGGGTGGGCGTCATCGGCTTCTCCACGAGGACCGACACCCCGGCCTCCAGGAGGTCGCGGGCCACGTGGAAGTGCTGCTCGGTGGGCACGGCCACGCTCACCACGTCCGCGCGCCCGATCAGGTCACGGTGGTCGGTGAGGGGCAGCGTGTCGTAGTGGTGGGCCACCGCGGCGGCGCGGTCGCCGTCGATGTCCACCACGCCCGCCAGGTCCACGTCCCACAGCTCGGCGTAGACGCGGGCGTGGTACTGGCCCATGTGCCCGGCGCCCACCACGCCGGCCCGGATCCGGCGCTCACCGTTGGCCATCAGAACACGGTCTCCGCGCCGGCGTCGGCACCCACGGCCGCCGCCGCCGGGTGGCGCCAGCCCGCGGGCGGCGGGCAGATCCCCCGCCGGGCCGAGCTGACGAACTCGACCAGCAGGTCCACCAGGGGCGAGGCCGGCACCTCGGCGCGGATGCGGTCCAGCGCCGCGCGCGGCGTGAGGCCGCTCCGGTAGAGCAGGCGGTGGACGTCCTGGATCCGGCGGCGGTCCGCGGCGGGGATGCCGGCGCGCCGCATGCCGATGACGTTCACGGCGCGGACGGTCGCCGGCGCGCCGTCCGCCATCATGAAGGGCGGCAGGTCGGCGGTCACCTTCGAGCAGCCGCCCACGTAGGCGTAGCTGCCCACGCGGGTGAACGGCACCAGGCCGGAGAGCCCCCCGATGGTGACGTGGTCGCCGATCTCGCAGTGGCCGGTGACGCCGGCGTAGTTGATGACGATCACCTTGCGGCCCAGCCGGCAGTCGTGGGCCACGTGGGCCATGGCCATGACCAGGCACTCCGGGCCGATCTCGGTCCAGCCCTCGGGCGTCGTCGCCCGGTGGACGGTGGCGTACTCGCGGATCACCGTGCCGGCGCCGATCCGGACGCCGGAGGGGGTGCCGGGCTTGAACTTGAGGTCCTGGGGCTCGGCCCCGATGACGGCGCCGTGGCCGATCCTGACGCCCGGGCCCACCTCCACGCGCCCTTCCAGGACCGCGTGGTGCCCCACCTCCACGCCGTCACCGAGCGTGACCTCCGGCCCCACCACCGAGAACGCGCCCACCGTGACCCCGGCGCCCAGGCGCGCCCTGGGGTCCACCAGCGCCGTGGGGTGGATCGACTCAGCCGCGGCCATGTTCTTCCGTCCCCTTCCCGGCGGTTCCCCGGCCTTCCAGCGTGTCGAGCCGCCGCTCCAGCGCCTGGACCCGCCGGACCAGGTCGGGCAGCTGCGCCTCCGCGATCCAGATGCGCCGCGCCTCCACCAGGGGCCGGGCCCAGGTCCCGAACAGCTTCTCCCCCGGCGCCACGTCCTGGGAGACGCCCGACTGGGCCCCCAGGGCCGCACCGTCGCCGACGGTGACGTGGTCGGCCACCCCCGCCTGCCCCAGGAGGATCACGCCCCGGCCCAGCCGGGACGAGCCGGCGATCCCCGCCTGGGCCGCCAGGATGCAATGCTCGCCGATCGTCACGTTGTGCGCCACCATCACCAGGTTGTCGATCTTCGTCCCGCGCCCCACCACCGTCTGCCCGAGCGTGGCCCGGTCGATGGTGGTGTTGGCGCCGATCTCCACGTCGTCCTCGATCAGCACCCCGCCGACCTGGGGGATCTTCCGGTGCGCGGCGCCGTCCCAGGCGTAGCCGAAGCCGTCCGCCCCGATGACGGCGCCGGCGTGGACGATCACGCGGCGGCCGACCCGCACCCCTTCCCGGAGCACCACGTGGGGGTGGAGCACCGCCTCCTCTCCCACCTCGGCGCCGGGCCCCACGTAGACCAGCGGGTGCAGCCGCGCCCGCGCGCCCACCCGCGCGCCCGGCTCCACGACGCTGAGGGCGCCGATGGCGGCGGTGGGATCGACCTGGGCACCCTCGGCGACCACCGCCGTGGGGTGGATGCCGGGCACCAGGGG
>JBBIOF010000416.1:0-3150 GCA_037443505.1 Candidatus Rokuibacteriota bacterium | reverse complement strand
TGGTCGCCGACAACCGGGTGGCGTCGGCCGAGCGCCTGGCCGCCGACGCCCGGCGGGCCGGCGCCCGCCTGCTGGTGGCGGTGGGAGGCGGCAAGGTCATCGACGTCTGCAAGTACGCCGCGCACCTGGTGTCCCGCCCCTTCTACTGCGTGCCGACCCAGATCTCCCACGACGGCATCGGCTCCCCGGTGGCGGTGCTCCGGGTGGATGGCCGGGGCTGCCCCCAGAGCCTGGGGGCGTGCATGCCCGGCGGCATCTTCGTGCCCCTGTTCGCCGTGGCGGCCGCGCCCCGGGCGAGCATCCTCTCGGGCATCGGCGACCTGCTGGCCAACCTGAACGCCATCGCCGACTGGCGGCTGGCCCAGACCGCGGGGAAGGACCGGAGCGACGACTACGCCGCCATGGTCTCCCGGGCCGCCGCGCGCATGGTCCACGCCGAGCTGGCCGCGGCGCCGGCCGGCGGCGGCTGGCTCACCCCCGAGTTCCTGGTCCGGCTCACCGAGGCGCTGGTGCTGAGCGGGATCGCCATGGAGATCGCGGGGAGCAGCCGGCCCTGCAGCGGCTCGGAGCACATGATCAGCCACGCCATGGACGAGCTGCTGGGTGGCGTGGCCTCGCACGGGCTCCAGGTGGCCCTGGGCACCGTGGTGGCGTCGGCCCTCCGCGCCTCCGACGAGGAGTTCGAGCGGCTCCGGGAGCTCTACCGGCGGCTCGGCCTGCCGGTCCGGCCCTCCGACCTGGGCCTGTCGCTCGACGACTTCCGGCGGGTGATGCTCCACGCGCCCGGCACCCGTCCCGGCCGCTACACGATCCTGGACGAGATCCCCCTGGACACCGCGTTCCTGCGGGCGCTGCACGCGGCGCTCGAGGGCGGCGAGGACCGCACATGGACGTTCCCGGGTTCCCCTTCGAGCCTGCCCTGATCCTCGAGCGGCGGCGCGCGCTCCAGAAGCCCAGGGCCCGCGAGGAGTTCTTCGCCTGGTACCTGTGCCGGCGCGTCTCCATCTACCTCACGCTGGTGCTGGCCCGCACGCCCGTCACGCCCAACCAGATCACCGTGGTCGGGACCGCCGTCGGCGTGGCCGGCGGCGCCCTGTGGGCGGTGGGTGCGGGCTGGAGCTTCCTGGCCGGGGCCCTCTGCCTGGAGCTCATGTACGTGCTGGATTGCGTGGACGGCGAGCTGGCGCGGCTCACGGGCCGGCAGAGCGCGCTGGGGGCGTACCTGGACCTGCTGGGTCACTACCTGTTCGCCTACTGCATGATCATGGGCCTCGGCATCGGCCTGGCCCGGACCTTCGGCACCGGCGTCGTCTACGTCGCCATCGGCATCGTCATCGCCTACCTGGGGGACGAGCTGCTGCGGGACACGCTGCTGAAGGCGCGGGTCAAGAGCGGGCGGCTCGAGGGCCTCGACCGGCTGGACGGGACCTTCTCGCTCTCCAACGCCTACGCCGCCCCGGTTCGCCTGCTCGGGGCCCTGGTCGGCTCGCCGGGGCTGTTCACCGGCATGATCGTCGTCTCCCTCGTGGACCTGGCGCTCGGCGTCCACCACGGCAAGTTCGCCCTCTTCCTCCTGTGGGGGGCCGCGAACACGGTGAAGTTCGCCGTCCGGTTCCGGCGCATCCTGCGGGCAGAACTCGCCGCCTCGGCCACTGCGTCCTAGCGAGCGACCCGCGCGGACGACACCCTTCGGGAGGTTCTCCATGAAGCTGATGGTCATCGGACTGGACAGCGCCCCCGCCGGCCTGCTCTTCGAGCAGTGGTGGGACGACCTGCCCACCCTGCGCGGGCTGGCCCGCGGCGGGTCGTGGGGCGTGCTGGTGAGCTGCGACCCGCCCATCACGGTGCCGGCCTGGTCGTGCATGATGAGCGGGCTCGACCCCGGGCAGCTGGGGTTCTACGGCTTCCGGAACCGCCGGAACTACTCGTACGACGGCTACGCCATCGCCAACGCCGCCGTGGTCCGGGCGCCGCGCGTCTGGGACACCCTGTCCGCCCAGGGCAAGCAGGTCATCCTGCTGGGCGTCCCCCAGACCTACCCGGTGCGGCCCGTCAACGGGTGGATCGTCAGCGACTTCCTCACCCCGTCCACCGCCAGCGACTACACCCACCCGCGGGAGCTCAAGGAGGAGGTGGAGCGCGTGGCCGACGGCTACATGCTCGACGTGCCCAACTTCCGCACCGAGGACAAGGCCGGGCTGCTGGAGCGGGTCTACGCCAAGACGGAGAAGCACTTCCGCGTGGCCAAGCACCTGGCGAGCACCCGTCCGTGGGACTTCTTCATGATGGTGGAGATGGGGGTGGACCGGATCCAGCACGGGTTCTGGAGCAACTGCGACCCCACCCACCGCAAGCACCGTCGCGGCAACCCCTTCGCCACCGCCATCGAGGACTACTACCGCTACCTGGACGCCGAGATCCGCGAGCTCGTCTCGCTGGCGCCGCCCGACACCGCCGTCCTGGTCGTCTCCGACCACGGCGCCCGGCGCATGGACGGGGGGATCTGCATCAACGAGTGGCTGATCCGGGAGGGCTACCTGGCCCTGCACGAGTACCCCCGGGAGCCGAAGCCCCTGGACGAGTCCATGATCGACTGGGACCGCACGCTGGCGTGGGGCGAGGGGGGCTACCACGGGCGGCTCTTCCTCAACGTGAAGGGCCGGGAGCCGCGGGGGGTCGTCGAGCCCGGCGACTACGAGAAGGTTCGCGACGAGATCATCGCCCGCATCGCCGCCATCGAGGACCCGGACGGTATCAACATCGGCTCCCGCGCCTACCGGCCCGAGGAGCTGTACCGGCAGCCCATCCGGGGCGTGCCGCCCGACCTCACGGTGTACTTCGGCAACCTCGCCTGGCGGTCGGTGGGCTCGGTGGGCCTGCGCGACGTCCACACCTTCGACAACGACACCGGCCCCGACGAGGCCAACCACGACTGGAGCGCCGTCTTCCTGGCCAACCGCGCGGCGGCGACCCGGCTCGGCCTCCCGGCCGGCCGCCACGACGGCCGGCGCATCTTCGACGTCGCCTCGCTCGTCCTCCGGCTCTTCGGGAGCGAGCCGGCGGCGGCCACCCCCGGGCGGAGCGCGATCGCGTGATGTCGTCTCCCGCCGCGTGCCTCGACCGGCCGCCCGACGCGGGTCCCGCGCCCGG
>JBBIOF010000415.1:0-3150 GCA_037443505.1 Candidatus Rokuibacteriota bacterium | reverse complement strand
ACGGGCCCGAGGCGCGGGGCGGCGGGCCCGGCCGGAGGGCCTGGGCGGACCGCCCCGAGCGCGGGATCGCCGTGTATACCGAGTTCTCGCGGGTGGTCGTCCCGGTCGGGGAAACCCTCCGCATGGACCTCACCGTCGAGAACCAGGGCCGGCGCGACGAGAACGTGCTCCTGTCGCTGGCGTCCGTGCCGCGGGGCTGGACCGCGTCCATCAAGGGCGGGCAGCTCACCGTGACCGGCGTGCCGGTCACCACCGACAAGCCCCGCGTGCTGACCTTCACGGCCGAGCCCGACAAGGGGGTGGGGCCCGGCACCTACACGTTCCAGATCGACGGCGCGACCGCCGACCGCGCGCTGAAGGTCACGCAGACCGTCGTGGTGACCACGGAGCCGCGGCGGGCGTCGGCGGGGGGCGAGCTGCAGGTGACCACCTCGTATCCCGTCCTGCGCGGGCCCACGGACTCGAGCTTCGAGTTTTCCCTGGAGGTCAACAACAAGAGCAGCGTCGACCGGGTCGTCGACCTCGCGGCGGAGGCGCCGAAGGGGTGGGAGGTGACGATCAAACCGGGGTACGAGTCCAAGCAGATCACGAGCCTCCGGCTCAGGCCCTCGGCCAGCCAGACGGTCGCCCTCGAGCTCCGGCCGCCCCGGGACGCCCGCGCCGGGGAGTATCCGGTGCTCTTCCGCGCCTCCACCGACCGCTCGCACGCCGAGGCCCGGCTGCAGGTGGTCCTCACCGGCATTCACCGGCTCGACGCGACCACGCCCACGGGCCGGCTGTCGCTGGATGCCGTCGCGGGCCGCCCTGCCACGACGACGCTGCTGGTGAAGAACACCGGCTCGGCCGTCAGCCGCAACATCAAGCTGAGCTCGTTCGCGCCCGAGAACTGGAAGGTCGAGTTCAACCCCGAGACCATCGACGGCCTGGAGCCCGGCGCCCTCCGGCAGGTGGAGGCGCGCATCACCCCCGCGGCCCAGGCGCTCGTGGGCGACTACTCGGTGGGGCTCAGCGTGGACGGCGAGAAGGTGAACAAGACGGTGGAGCTGCGCGTGACCGTGCACGCGCCGGGCACCTGGGCCTGGGTGGGGGTGGGCATCATCGCGGCGGTGATCGGCGGCCTGGGCGGGCTCTTCGCCTGGCTGGGGCGGCGGTGACGCCATGGAGCCGGTCATCGAGACGCGGGACCTGACGAAGCGCTACGGCGGGCAGGTCGCGGTCGATCACCTCACGCTCACCGTGGCCCCGGGGGAGATCTTCGGCTTCCTGGGGCCCAACGGCGCGGGCAAGACCACCACGATCCTGATGCTGCTCGGGCTGTCGGAGCCCACGGCCGGCACGGTGCGGGTCTGCGGCATCGACCCCACCCGCGACCCGGTGCGGGTCAAGCGGCTGGTGGGCTACCTGCCCGAGAACGTCGGCTTCTACGAGGACATGTCGGGCCTCGACAACCTCCTGTACGTCGCCCGGCTCAACGGGCTGCGCGGGCCGGCGGCCCGGGCCCGGGCGGAGGAGGCGCTGGAGCGGGTGGGGCTCGGGGGGGAGGGCCGCAAGCGGGTCGCCGCCTACTCGCGAGGCATGCGGCAGCGCCTGGGCATCGCCGAGGTGCTGCTCAAGGAGCCGCGCGTGGTGTTCCTCGACGAGCCCACGCTGGGCCTGGATCCGGACGGCACGCAGCGGATGCTGGAGATGATCCAGGCGCTCGGCCGGGACCGGGGCATCACGGTGTTCTTCTCGTCCCACCTCCTGGACCAGGTCCAGCGGGTCAGCGACCGGGTGGGCATCATGCTGCGCGGGCGGCTGGTGGCGGCCGGGCCCATCGAGGAGCTGGCCCGGCAGTCGCTCGGCGTGGGCCAGGAGCGCTACACGCTGGAGGAGATCTACATGCGATACTTCCGCCAGCCGGGGCTGGCGGTGGCCTGACGGAGGCACCGGTGCGCGGACTCGCCGCCATTTACCGCAAGGAGCTGGAGGACCACTTCAGCAGCGTGCGGTTCACGCTGCTCCTCACCGTGATCCTCATGGTCAGTCTGATCATGGCGTTCATCACGGGGTCGGGGCTCAAGAAGGAGCTCGAGGGGTTCACCCAGCCCTCGCTCGTGTTCCTGATGCTCTTCACGTCCACCGGCGCCGTGTTCTCGCTGGCGCAGTTCATGGCGTTCTTCGGGCCGCTGGTGGGGCTGGTGCTGGGATTCGACGCCGTGAACCGGGAGCGGGCCGGCCGCACCCTGGCCAAGCTCCTCGCCCAGCCGATCCACCGTGACGCCGTGATCAACGGCAAGTTCCTCGCCGGGCTCACCACCGTGGCCGTCATGGTCGTGGCCATCGTCCTGACCATCTCGGGGCTCGGCCTGTGGGTGGTGGGGGTGGTCCCCGGGTGGGAGGAGGTGGGCCGGCTCGCCCTCTACGTGGTGATCACGGTCGTGCACATCGGCTTCTGGCTGGGGCTCGCCGTGCTGTGCTCGGTCCTTTTCCGCGGCATGGCCACCTCCGCGCTGGCCGTGCTCGCCCTCTGGATCTTCCTGGCGTTCTTCGTCCCGCTGGGCGCCGGCATGGCCGCCGACGCGGTGGCCCCGGTGCCGGCGTCCGGGGCCGAGGTGGAGACCGTGCTTCGCCACGAGCAGGTACGGCGGTTCGCCTCCTACGCGTCGCCCATCGCGCTCTACGGCGACGCGACCGCCGTCGTCCTGGATCCCATGCGCAAGACCACCCGGTCCCTGGTGCTGATGGGCCCGCTGGAGCGCCTGTCGATGAGCCGCTTCCAGAACCCGCTCCCGCTCGGGGAGAGCGCGCTGGTGGTGGCGCCCCACCTGATCCTGCTGGTGGCGGTGACCCTGGTGTGCTTCGGGGTGGGCTACGCGGCCTTCATGCGCCAGGAGGTCCGGGCGACCTGAGGCCGCCGGCCGGGCCCCCGGCCCGGCCCGGTCCCCGGCGCCCGATCGTCGCGCCGGCCCGTGCACCTGGGGTAGAATGGCCTGCAGGCCTCGCACGGGAGATTCCCCGGTAGCTCAGCCGGTAGAGCGCCTGACTGTTAATCAGGATGTCGCAGGTTCGAGCCCTGCCCGGGGAGCCATATTTCCCGGTGTACGAACCGAGGTCTGGTTCGGTAACCCGTACCAGACCTCGACCGTACGCCGGTCGTGAACGAGGACC
>JBBIOF010000414.1:0-3156 GCA_037443505.1 Candidatus Rokuibacteriota bacterium | reverse complement strand
GCGGCGATCAGGGCCGCACGGGTTTCGGGCCGGGTGTCGCGCCACGCGCCCGTGGCGTCCAGGTAGCCGTCGTCGATGGACCAGGCGTCGGTGGCCGGCGCGCGGGCCGGCGCCCGGGGCCTGCGCGGCGCCATCAGCGGCGCGAGCTCAGGGCGCCAGGCTGGCGCGGACGGCGGGGAACCAGCGGGTGAGCGGTGAGTCCTCGCACACGATGGTCTCGTGGCGCACCGCGCCCGTCGAGATGAGGCAAAAGGGTACCCCGATCAGCTCCTCCAGGCGCTCCAGGTAGCGCCGCGCCTTGGCCGGCAGGTCGGCCTCGTGCTTGGCGTGGCTGGTCGGCGCCATCCAGCCCGACAGGTCCTCGTAGACCGGCTCGGCCTGGGCCAGCACCGCCTCCTCCTCGGGGAACTCGGTGATCAGCTCGCCCTTGTAGCGGTAGCCCGTGCAGACCCTCACGGTCTCCAGCTGGTCGAGGACGTCCAGCTTGGTGAGGGCCACGGTGTCGAGGCCGTTGATCCGCACCGCGTAGCGCAGCACCACGGCGTCGAACCAGCCGCAGCGCCGGGGGCGCCCGGTGGTGGCGCCGTACTCGTTGCCGCGCGCCCGGATCTCCTCGGCCAGACGACCGGTCATCTCGGTGGGGAACGGCCCGGCCCCGACGCGCGTGGTGTACGCCTTGGCCACGCCCAGCACCCCGTGGATCTTCGTGGGCGCCACCCCGGTGCCGGTGGCGGCGCCGCCGGCGGTGGTGGACGAGGACGTGATGAACGGATAGGTGCCGTGGTCGATGTCGAGCATCGTCCCCTGGGCGCCCTCGAACAGGATGGAGTAGCCCGCCTCGATCCACCGGTGGAGCAGCAGCGCCGTGTCCGTGATGTAGGGCGCGAGCCACCCCGCGTACCTGAGGTACGGGTTGAGGATCTCCTCCACCGTGAAGGTCTTGGCGTCGTAGATCTCGCGCAGGATCCGGTTCTTCTGGGCGACGTTGTGCTCGAGCTTCTCCCGGAAGAGGCGGGTGTCCAGCAGGTCGGCCATGCGGATGCCCACCCGCGCCGCCTTGTCCACGTAGGCCGGCCCCACGCCCCGCCCCGTGGTGCCGATGCGGCGCTTGCCCAGCTTGGCCTCCGACGCGCGGTCCAGCGCCGGGTGGTAGGGCATGATCAGGTGCGCGTTCTTCGAGATGAAGAGGTTGGCGTCGAAGATGACGCCCCGCTGGACCAGCGACTCCATCTCCTCGATGAGCGACGCGGGGTCGATGACCACGCCGCAGCCGATGACGCACCGGCAGCCGGGATGGAGGATGCCCGAGGGGATGGAGTGGAGCACGTACTTCTCGCGTCCCACCACCACCGTGTGCCCCGCGTTGTTGCCGCCCTGGTAGCGGACCACCACGTTGACGTGGGGGGTGAGGACGTCCACGATCTTGCCCTTGCCCTCGTCGCCCCACTGCGTGCCGACGACCACGATGTTAGGCATGCGGCGCCCCCTGGAGCCCGAGCACGCGCTCCGGCGCCTCGAGGATCTCCCGGACCGGGAAGGCCCGCTCGGTGCCGGCGGCCAGGTCCATGACGAGCGCCTCGCCCGGGCGCGTGCCGGGGCCGCCCACGACGATCACCCGGCCCACGCGCTGGGCGCGCGCGTAGGCCAGCGACTCCTCCAGCCCGCGGGTGACGATGTCGCGCGCCACCGAGGCCCCCAGGTCCCTGAGGCGCCGGGCCAGCGACAGCGCCGCCGTCTTCTCGGGCGTGAAGTCGATGATGAAGAAGTCCGGCCCGGGCAGCGGCACCGCCACGCCCTGGGCCTCCATGACCGAGAGCAGCCGGGCCACGTCGAAGGCGAACCCCACGGCCGGGCAGTCGTAGCCGAAGCGCCCCAGCAGGTGATCGTACCGGCCGCCCGCGGCCACCGCCGCGCCGAAGTCCGCCACGTAGGCCTCGAAGTACAGGCCCGAGTAGTAGTCGAAGCCGCGCACCTCCCCCAGGTCGAGCAGGACGGAGTCGGCCAGCCCGTAGATGGCGAGCAGCCGGTGCACCTCGGCCAGGTTGGCCAGGGCCCGCTCCGACCGCGTGTTGCGCGCCAGCCTCTGGGCCCGCTCCACCACCTCCGCGTGGCCGAACAGCCCCGGCAGCGCCAGGAGCGCCTCCGCCACGTGCGCGGGCGGCGCCAGCGCGCCCACCAGCTGCTCCACCGAGGAGCGGTCCTTGCGGGCCAGCGCCTCCCTGAGCTCCCGCTCGCGGTCGGGGCCTGCCTTCACCTCCTCCAGGAGCCCCCGGTAGAAGTCCGGGTGCCCCACGACGAGCTGGAACCCGCCGAGGCCCAGGGCGCGGAGCCCCTCGACGGTCATGGCCAGGACCTCCGCCTCGGCCTCCGGCTTCTCCAGCCCGATCAGCTCCACCCCGGCCTGGTAGAACTCCCGGTAGTGGGCCAGGCGCGGCTCGTCGTAGCGGAACACGTTGGTGACGTACGCCAGCCGCACCGGCTTGGGCTCGTCGCGCATGCGGCTGGCCACGATCCGGGCGATCTGCGGGGTGATGTCGGCCCGGAGGGCGAGCATCCGCCCCGTCTCCCGGTCCACGAGCTTGAACATGTTCTCCTGGAGCGCGACGTCGGTGCCCAGCGAGAGCACGTCGAAGAACTCGAAGGTCGGCGTGACGATCTCCCGGTAGCCCCAGCGGGCGAAGACGTCGAGCAGCCGCTGCTCGACGTGGCGCTTGCGGGCCGCCTCGTCCGGCAGGTAGATGCGCGTCCCGCGCGGCAGCTGCGCGGCGACGGGCCGGGTCACGGCAGGCCTCCCGCGTCCCCGTTCAGGTGGGCCAGCGTGTTCATCCGGTGCACCGTCACCCAGTCCTCGCGGTACTCGAGCTCGGAGATGCCGGCCGGCGCCGCGTCCACCGACCAGAGCCGCTCCGGCCCGAGGCCCAGCGCGTCCAGCACGATGAGCCGGCTGACGATGGCGTGGGTGACCAGGAGCACGGTCCCGCCCGCGTGGGCCGCCCGGAGCGCGGCGAGCCCCCGGGCCACCCGCGCGGCCACCGCCGCGAGCGTCTCGCCCTCCGGCGCCGCGAACCGCTCCGGCGCGGTGCGCCAGACCTCGTACTCCCGCGGGAACCGCTCCGCCACCTCCTGGCGGGTGAGCCCCTCCCAGGCCCCGAAGCC
>JBBIOF010000413.1:0-3168 GCA_037443505.1 Candidatus Rokuibacteriota bacterium | reverse complement strand
CGCGCTCCGGCGGGCCGCCCGTGGCGCGGGCGAAGCGCACGCGGAGCGCGTTCCAGGCGCGCCAGAACGTGCCCTCGCGGGGCTCGGTGGGCGTCTCCTCGCCGTAGTAGTGGGTGTAGTAGTGCGTGTAGGCGTAGCCGGCGATCTCCGTCTGCACGTCGTTGAGCACGACGCCCCACACCCGGGCGCGCGCGGACTCCAGGTGGGCCTTCGCCCGCTTGAGCACCAGGCGGCCCACCTTGCCCGCCTGGTAGACGAGGATGACCCCGTCGGTCTGGGCGGCCACGATGGCGGAGTCGGTCACGGGCAGCACGGGCGGGGTGTCCACCAGCACGATGTCGTACTCCTCGCGCACGTCGCGGAGGAACTGGGCCATGGCCGGGGTGGACAGCAGCTCCGACGGGTTGGCCGGGATGGGGCCCGACTCGATGATGTGGAGGTTGTCGAGGCCCGGCGAGGCCATGACGTCCTCCATCTCGAACCGGCCCATGAGGATGTCGGCCACCGTGCGGATGCAGTCGCGCCACCGGGCGTTGCCGACCAGGATGTCGCTCAGCCCGGGCTCGCGCTCGATCCCGAAGAAGCGGTGGATGCTGGGGCGCCGCAGGTTGGCGCCCACCAGGAGCGTGCGCTGACCGTTCTGCGCCATGGTCAGGGCGAGGTTGACGATGGTGGTCGTCTTGCCCTCCTGGAGCGTGGGGCTCGTGACCACCAGCACCTTGCCGGCCCGCTCCATGCGCATGAACTGGATGTTGGTGCGCAGGGTCCGGTACGCCTCCGCCACCGGCGACTTGGGGTCGAAGTGGGTGATGAGCAGCGCGTGGCTCTGGAGGGCCTCGGGGTCCATCTGGGCCAGCGACGGGCGGCGCTCGACGAGCCGCTGGACCGTCTCCCGCGCGTCGATGTGGGGCACGATGCCCAGGACGGGCACCTGCAGGTAGCTCTCCACGTCCTCGATGGTGCCGATGGAGGTGTCGAGGGTCTCCTGCACGAAGGCGAGCACCAGGCCCAGCATGAGCCCCAGGAGCGCGCCCACCAGGACCGTGTTCAGCGTCTCGCCGCCCACGGGGGCGGTGGGCTCGGTGGCGGGCCGGATGATGGAGACCTCCTCCACGCCCTCCGACTCCTTGATCAGCGCCTCCTGGTGCCGGGTCTTCAGCAGGGTGAGCAGGTCGTCGTTGACCTTCGCGTCGCGCTGCAGGCGCTGGAGCCCCAGCTCCACGGCCGGCACCTCGCGGTTCTTCTGGAGCAGCTCGCCCATCTGGCGGCTCAGGATCTCCTCGCGGCTCCGGAGCGCCGCGATCTGGGCGGCCACCTCGCGGCGCATCTCCGCCCGGACCTCCCGCAGCCGGTCCTCGAGGGCCTGCAGCCGCGGGTGCCGCTCGGTCACCTCCAGGGCCAGGTTGTTGCGCTCCAGGAGGAGATCGACCTGGGTGGCCTGCAGCTTCTGCAGGGCCGGGTTGCCGCTGTCCACGAAGACGCGCTCGCCGAGGCTGCCCGGGTCGGACCGGGCCAGGCGCGTCTGGGCCAGCTCCAGCTCCGTCCGCTGCTGCCGCGTCTTCTCGATCTCCCCGCGGAGCTGGGTGAACAGGGACAGCAGCACGGTGGACTCGGCGCCCGGGGCGATGATGCGGTTGGCCTCGCGGAACGCCCAGACCTCCTCCTCCGCCCGCTTGACGCGCGCCTCCACCTCCTTGAGCTGGGCCTCGATGAACTTCCGGGCCTCGGTGATGCGGGCGTTGCGCACGGAGCGGTTGTAGTCCCGGTAGGCCTCGGCCACCGTGTTGGCCAGGTCGCGGGCCTCCCGGGGGCTCGGGGAGGTGGCGGTGATCTCGATGATGCTGGTGTTCTGGACGCGGGTGGTGCGGATACGTCCGGCGATGGCGTCCAGCGCCGCCATGTAGGCCTTCGACTCCCGCACGGCCTCGCCCCGCGTGGTTTCGGGGAGCCGGCCCATGCGGCGGGCCACCTCCTCGAGGATCGGGTAGCTCTTGATGAGACTCGCCTGCGTCTCGATGGAGTCGGCCGTCGGCGAGTAGGAGAGGACCTCCACCAGCAGCCCGGACAGGGAGGTGGACTGCTCGAACTTCACCGCGGCGGTCGCCTCGTAGACGGGCACCTTCTGGCGCGCGAACCAGAAGCTGAAGAGCGCCACCAGCACCGTGGAGACGACGATGATGAACCGCCGGCGCCGCACGATGAGCCAGTAGTCCCGGAGGTTCATCTCGTACTGGGCCATCAGCGGCTCCTCACCGTCCGCCCTCGGCGAGGGCGCCGGTGATGTAGAGGAACGGCGCCTCCGAGAGGTCCACCGTCTTCGCGGGCGTCACCGGCCGGCCGTGCGCGTCGCAGACCTCCACGCGCGGCCGCAGGGGCTGGTTGCGGTTGACGGCGACCACCCGGCCCACCTCGCCGGTGTTGAGCCGCACCAGGGTGCCCGGCGGGAACACCGAGATCTCGCTCAGGAGCGCCTTGACGTGGGCCACCGGGAAGGACTCGGCCTTGGAGCGCACGATGTCCCGCACCGCCTCGTGCGGCCGGAGGCCGGGGCCCAGCGGCGGCGGCTCCGTCAGCCCCGTGTAGGCGTCGGCGAGGCCCACGATCTTGGCGTGGGGGTGGATGGCGCCCCCGGCAAGCCCCCCGGGGAACCCCTGCCCCTGCTCCCGCTCGTGGTGGTGGAGGATCGCCTGCACGATGGCCTCGGAGGGCGCGCCCCAGCGCCGGACCAGCGTCGCGCCGAGGGCGGGGTGGGTGCGGTACCGCGCCTGCTCCTCGGCCGACAGCCCGGGCAGCCGCTGGAGGAGGTCTGGCGGCATCTGCCACAGGCCCACGTCGATCAGGGCGCCCGCCATCCCGATCTCCACCAGCTGGCGCCGCTCGTGGCCCAGCACCGCGGCCAGGCGCACCGCGAGCACCGCGACCCGCGCCTGGTGGAACGCCAGGTGCCTGACGCCGGCCGGCGCCACGGGCCGGTTGGCGATCCAGAAGAGGTCCCCGCCGTCGGCCAGGGCGTCGACCACGCGCTCGATCAGCCCCCGCAGGGTCTCCCAGGGGAACGGTTCCTCGGCCCCGATGAGGGCTGGCACCCGGTCGAGGAACCGCTTCAGCTCCTCGAACAGGGCCTCGGCGGCCTCCCCGGCGGGACCGTGTTGATGCTCATCGCCGAGC
>JBBIOF010000412.1:0-3207 GCA_037443505.1 Candidatus Rokuibacteriota bacterium | reverse complement strand
CGCTCGTACGCCCGGACCGCGCCCTGCCAGTCCAGCTCCGCGAGCCGGGCGTCGCCCTCGGCCCGCAGGTCCTCGACGGCAGGGGGCGCCGGCGCCGCCGTCACGGAGGACCCCGGCGCGCGGCCGCAGGCGGCCAGCAGCAGGACGAGGGCCAGCGCACCGAGGGACCGGGCCCTACTCACCGGGCGCCAGGTCCTTCCAGTTGGCCACGCTGGTCAGCTTGCGCAGGATGCCCGCCTGCTGCAGGGCCTCGCAGCTGTACCGGAGCGTCGCGTTGCCGGTCATCACGCCCTCGTAGAACCCGGGATCGGTGGCCGTCTCGTTGGAGATGATCGCCCCGTACACCGCCTGGTTGCCCCCGCCCATGAAGCCGACCCCCACCCACTGGCCGGTCACGATGATGGGCCCGTGCCAGGAGAAGTTGCCGCTGATCTTGAGGTCGCCGTCCTCCACGATGAGGATGCCGTAGCCCTCGCTGTTGCCGCTGATCTGCAGCGCCGTGAAGCGCGAGGTGGGGTCGGCCTCGCCCTTGACGTAGACGATCTGCGGGGCGGTCGGGGTCCCCCACCGCACGTTGGTGAAGGTGAGCCCGTTGGTCGCCTGGAAGCTCTCCAGCGTGATGTCGGCCGCCTGCTTGGCGGCGTCGATGTAGTTCTTCACGAACTCCGGGGTGAGGACCGCGTTGGGCGCGATGGTGTTGCTGCCGTAATCCTGCGGCAGCGTCGGGTCCTGCTTCTTGCCGGTGACGTTGTCCCTCTGCTGGGGCGACAGGGACGCCTCCACCACCGCCTCGTTGCCGCCGGGGCTCCCCGTGGGCAGGACGCTGGAGACGGAGATGCCGAAGACGCTGGCGCAGCCGGCGTCCAGGCCGCTGCCGTCCATCTTCCAGCCCTTGCCGTCGATGGTGAACGCATTGCCGCTGAACCACGTCTGGGCGTCGTTTCCGGGGAACGCCAGGGCCGCCGGCAGCACGTCCAGGAGGGACGGCACCCGCTTGACGGCCACCCGCAGGGTGCGCGTCGCCCCGCCGGCCTGCCCGGTGGCGGTGAGGATCACGGCGCCGTTGGCGTCGGCGGTCGGGGTGGCGTCCACGGGCGTCACGCCGGTGATGGCGGGGTCGCCGGGCAGCGTGTCGTTCCGCAGGACCACCGTGTAGACGCCCCGCCCCGCGCCCAGGGTGCCGATGGGACGGCCCGAGAAGAGCGTGACGCCGGACCCGGAGGCGCTCGCCAGCAGCGTGTTCCAGGACGGGGTGCCGGCCAGCACGTCGAACGCGGCCTCGATCCCGGCCTCCGCCGCGAAGCGGGCCTGGGTGCCGTCGGCCAGGTTCCGCGAGATGAGGGGCTCGAAGGCCGCGAGCGACACGAGCGCCAGGGTCAGGGAGCTCAGGACGACCATGACGATCAGCGTGAGGGGCAGGATCATGCCGCGCTCGTTGCGCATGGCGGCCTCCTCGGGTCAGAGGCGGTTCCGCAGGCGGACCCGGTCGGCCATCGCGACGCTCCGCGCGCCGCCGACGGTGGACGTGACGGTGACCGCCACCACCACGGTGCGGACGGCCTGGCCGACCGCGGTGGGGTTGCCGTCGGCGTCCAGGTACGTGAAGCTCAGCCCTGACACGCCGCCCACCACCACGTCCTCGCAGGTGTTCGCCGGAGGGTCGGTGGAGCGGCGAAGCTGGGTGCCCACGAGCCGGTACGCCACCCGCTCCGCGGGGGCCGAAGGGTCGCAGGCGCCCTGGGCATCGACCACCCCGTTGCCGTCGAAGTCGCTCTGGAGCGTGAGGCTCGTCGGGGCGGGGCTGACGACCGCGTCGAAGTTGTACGCGGGCGGCTTCGCCGTGGGATCGTAGCCCGCGCCCCGGATCTCCCGCACCATGCGCTCCAGCGCCCACCGGGCGTTCTGCTGCGCGTCCGCCTGGCCGGTCCCCGCCTGGACGGTCGCGAGCCCCAGCTGGAGCATCAGGCCGGCCGCGGCCAGCACCAGGCCCGCGACGGCGAGGCCCACCAGCAACTCGACCAGCGTGAAGCCCCCCTGGCCCTTCATGGTGCGCCCTACCGCTTGACCAGCAGCGTCGAGAGCACCACCGACGTCTCGGGGCCGATGCCCTCGGGCCGCACCGGACGGTAGGCCACCTGCACCTCCACCTGCTTGGTGTTCGCGGCGCCGCCCGGGTTGTCGGTGATGGTGACGGCCCGGCGGTAGTCGCCGTGACCGGGAATGGTGCCGTAGCCCTCCGCCGGGAAGGCGGCGGCGGTCAGGTTCGTCCAGCCCTGCGCCCCGCTCCTGCTCATGGCGAAGGCCTTCACCTGCTCCATGCGCTGCTCGGCCAGGAAGAGCGCGGTGGTGGACCTGCGCGAGGCGTCCACGCCCGTGGCGCCGTACGTCATCGAGAAGAGCACGCCGACGAGGGCGACGCCCAGCACGCCGAGGGCCGCGAGGACCTCGGCCACCGTGAAGCCGCGGTCGCCCGCGGCGGCCCGTGGAGACGCGAAACGGTGAAGCCCTGCCCAGTCAGCGCGCACCGGCACTCCAGACATCGTGATGGTCTGCTCCCCGGGGAGGTAGCAGGGACCTTGCCAGGGCCGTTCCCCCGGAGGAGTGCGGTATTCTCAGCGGGTTAGCGGCCGAAAGCGGCCCGGCCCGTGCGAGCTGTCAGCCGGGGTGCGACGGGCCGTGACAGGATGGCGCGCCCCGGCGCCGCAGCGATGCCAACCAGCCGGCGAGGCCGCCACCCCATCACGCGGGATGCGAGGACGACGAGCATGAAGAGCGCACGAGCGATCGTGGGCGCGGCGGTGGTTGCCGCCGCCCTGGCCGGGCCGGCGAGCGTGGCCGGCCAGCACGCACACGGGCCCGGTCCCCACGCCGGGGGACCACAGCAGGGCCCGCACCGGCCGGGGCAGGAGGACGAGGAGGAGTTCGAGCAGGTCGTCGCCCAGGGGCGCGGCTTCGGCATGGCGTTCGCGGCCGACCGGAACGGCTACCCGGGGCCGCAGCACGTGCTCGAGCTGGGCGAGCGGCTCCGCCTCACCGCAGCGCAGCAGGCGCGGGTCCGGGCGCTGATGGACGCGATGCTCGCGGAGGCGCGGCCGAAGTCGGCCCGCCTGCTGGAGGCCGAGCGCCGACTGCGCGACCTCTTCGCGAGCGGCCGGGCCGACGAGGCCTCGGTGCAGGCGGCGGTGGCCGAGGCGGAGCGGGCCCGGG
>JBBIOF010000411.1:0-3210 GCA_037443505.1 Candidatus Rokuibacteriota bacterium | reverse complement strand
CACCTCCGCCGGGGCCGCCCCCCGCGCCAGCAGCCGCTGCGCCTCGGGCTGGAGCAGCCGGGCAGCGGTGGCCAGCCGCGCCTCCAGCGCCTCGACGGCCAGGCGCTCCAGCGCCCGGTCCAGGTAGAGCCCCGCCACGGCCAGCGCCACGGCCACGAAGCCCACCAGGGTGAGCGTCAGCTTGACGGCGATCCGGCTGCGGATCAGGTGGACCGGCCGCGCGAGCACCGGCGTCAGTCGGCGTCGAAACGGTAGCCGACCCCGGTGACGGTGGCGATCCGGCGTCCCTCGTCGCCCAGCTTGGCCCGGAGCCGCCGCACGTGGACGTCCACCGTCCGCGACTCGATCTCCGCCGAGCGCGCGTAGCCCCACACCCGCTCCAGCAGGTGCTCGCGGGACAGGACGCGGCCGGCCGCCTCCATGAGGGCCTGCAGGAGGTCGAACTCCTTCGGCGTCAGCTCCACCGGCCGGCCGTCGGCCTCGACGGCGTGGCGCGCGCGATCGAGCACCAGCCGTCCCCCCCTGAGGAGCGGCTCGCCGGCCGGCCGCCGCGCCCGGCGGAGGACCGCGCGCACCCGCGCCACCAGCTCGCGGGGCGAGAACGGCTTGGCCACGTAGTCGTCGGCGCCCATCTCCAGCCCGACCACCCGGTCCACCTCGTCCGTCCTGGCGGTGAGCATGATGATCGGCAGGGCGGCGGACGCGGGATCGCCGCGCAGCCGCCGGCACACTTCGAGGCCGTCCATCTCCGGGAGCATCAGGTCGAGCACGACCAGGTCGGGAGGGTTGGCGCGGGCCTCCCGCAGCGCGTCGGCCCCGGTGGAGGCCGTGCGGCAGCGGAAGCCCTCGCGCGCCAGGTGGTGGACGATCAGGCCGCGGATGTCCGGCTCGTCCTCGACCACCAGGACCGACAGCGCCGCCACCGGGCCCCTACCTCGCCGCGCGGGCGGCGGGCACCCGGCGCTCCATCAGGCTCCGGCCAGGCGCAGGAGCAGCCAGAAGCCGCCGGCGACCAGGCCCGAGGCGGGGATGGTGAAGATCCACGCCCAGACGATGCGGCCGGCCACCCCCCAGCGCACGGCCGAGAACCGCTGGAGCGAGCCGACACCCATGATGGAGCCGGTGATGGTGTGCGTCGTGCTGACCGGGATGCCACCGATGGCGGTCCCGATCAGGGTGAGCGCGCCGGCGGTCTCGGCGCAGAAGCCGCCCACCGGGCGCAGCTTGGTGATCCGCATCCCCATGGTCTTCACGATGCGCCAGCCGCCGGCCAGCGTGCCGGCGCCGATGGCCGCGTGCGCGGCCAGGATGACCCACACGGGCACGTGGAACTCGGGCCCCAGGTAGCCGGTGGAGAACAGCAGCACCGAGATGATCCCCATGGTCTTCTGCGCGTCGTTGGTGCCGTGCCCCAGGCTGTAGGCCGCCGCGGACAGGAGCTGCAGGCGCCGGAACACCCAGTCCACCCGGCCGGGCGTCGCGTGCCGGAACGCCCAGACGGTGCCCAGCATGAGCGCGAACCCGAGCATCATGCCCAGCACCGGAGCGACGATCATGAAGACGCCGATCTTGATGAGGCCCCCGGCCACCAGGGAGTGCACGCCCGCCTTGGCCACCGCGGCGCCGGCGAAGCCCCCGATGAGGGCGTGCGACGAGCTGGTGGGCAGCCCCCAGTACCAGGTGACCAGGTCCCACGCGATGGCGCCCACCAGCCCCGCCAGGATCACCCACTGATCGACGACGGCCGCGTCCACCACGCCCTTGCCGACGGTGCGGGCCACCTGGACCCCGAACCCGAAGGCCGCCACGAAGTTGAAGAACGCGGCCCAGACCACGGCCTGGAGCGGCGTGAGGACCCGGGTGGAGACGACGGTGGCAATGGAATTGGCGGCGTCGTGGAAGCCGTTGATGAAGTCGAAGACCAGCGCGACGATGACGATGAAGGCGACGAGCGTCAGCACGGGGGCGCGGCCTCAGGCCATCTTCAGGATGATCCCCTCGATGACGTTGGCCACGTCCTCGCACCGGTCGGTGACGATCTCCATCGTCTCGTAGATCTCCTTCCACTTGATCACCTCGATCGGGTCGGCCGCCTCCTCGAAGAGGTTGGCCAGGCTGTCCCGGAGGAGGGTGTCGGCGCCGTTCTCCAGGCGGTTGACCTCGACCGCGTGCTCGTGGAAGCCCGGGTCCATGGTGCGGAGACACCGGATGGTCCGGTCGGTGGCGTGCACGATGCTGACGATCAGCTCGGCCATGGCCCGGCACGCCGAGGTGGGCTCCTTGATGCGGTAGACCACCAGCCGGTCGGCCGCCGCCTCGATGTAGTCCAGCACGTCGTCGAGCCGGGTGGCCAGCGCGTGGATGTCCTCGCGGTCGATGGGCGTGATGAAGGTGGTGTTGAGACGCCGCACGATCTCGTGGGTCACCTGGTCGCCCTGGTGCTCTACCTCCTTGATGGCGTGGGCCTTGGCGCGGGCGTCCGGGAAGTTGTGGACCAGCTGGTGCAGCAGATCGGCCGCGCTGATCATGTGCCGCGCCTGCTGCTCGAAGAGGTCGAAGAAGCGGACTTCCCGCGGGACCAGGTTGAACATTGAAGCCTCGGGCTCGGATCTGACCTCGCGCCCGAGTGTAACTGAAATGCGGCGGAGGCGCCAGTTGCACGAACGCCGGCCGGCCCGGGCCGGACGTCCTTAGTGCGGTTCCCGGGCGGAGACCGCCGGCGGCTCGGGCTCGCCCCGCGCCACCGACTCGGAGACCAGCAGGGCGCGCGCGATGTCCGCCATGGACGTGCGGCTGTCCATGGCCGTGCGCCGGAGCCGCTGGAACGCCTCCTCCTCGCCGAGCCCGTAGCGCCGCATGAGGAGCCCCTTGGCGCGCTCGATCACCTTCCGCTCCTCGAGCCGCCGCTCCAGGGCGCGCGCCTCGGCGAAGCGCGCCACGGCCAGGTCGAGGGCCGGCGCCAGCTCCGCCTGCCGCAGGGGCTTGAGGAGGTAGGCCATCACGCCGGCCTGGCGCGCCCGCTCGACCAGCGCCGGGTCGGTGTGGCTGGTGAGGAGCACCACGGGGCGCCCCGCGGTGCCGGTGATCTCGGCGGCGACGGCCACGCCGTCGGCGTCGCGGAGGCCCACCGCGCAGACGACGACGTCGGGCGCGCACCGCTGCACCAGCGCCAGCGCCTCGCCACCCCGGCCGGTCTCGCCGGCCACCCGC
>JBBIOF010000410.1:0-3247 GCA_037443505.1 Candidatus Rokuibacteriota bacterium | reverse complement strand
GCTCCACGGCGTGCGCGAGCTGTGGACGGCCGACCGCGACTTCGGCCGCTTCCCCGGGCTCACCGTCCGCAATCCCCTGGTGGGGTGAGGCGGAGGCGGTGATAGGATGGGGCCGAGGAAGGCCACGGCCATGACCAGCGGACTCAAGCAGAGGCTGGACTACTCGGACTACGTGCACATCCCGCCGGACCGGAACCGGTACGAGATCCTGGACGGAGAGCTCTACGTGACCCCCGCGCCCAGCCCCCTCCACCAGCGCGTGTCGCGACGCCTGCAGCGGCAGCTGGAGGACTACTTCCATACCCGTGGCCTCGGCGAGGTCTTCAACGCGCCCATCGACGTCATCCTCACCCATCACGACGTGGTCCAGCCGGACCTGGTCCTGGTGACCGACGCCAGACAGGTCTCGGCCCGCGGCATCGAGGGCGCGCCCGCCCTCCTGGTCGAGGTCCTGTCGCCGTCCACCCGCGAGTACGACCAGACCACGAAGGCCCACCGCTACGCCGGCCTGGGCGTCCGCCACTACTGGGTGGTGGACCCGGAGGGCCGCCGCATCGAGTGCTACCGGACCGAGGGGGGCCGCTACGCGCTGGTGGCGGAGGGCGCCGGGGACGCCTCGCTCGTCCATCCCGACTGGCCCGACCTCGCGCTGGCGCTCGCCGACCTCTGGCGGTAGGGCCGGGAGGCCAGGAAGTACAAGGGCTTCGTAGTACAAAGTCTTCGTAGTACCATGGCCTCGTGGCTGGAGTGGGTGGAGGCCGCCTCCTCGACCGCCGGGCCGAGCTGCGGCAGCTCGAGCAGGCCTGGCACGCCGCCCGCCGGGGGCGCCCCCAGCTCGCGGTCGTGTGGGGCCGGCGCCGGGTGGGCAAGACGTTCCTGCTCTCCCCGGCTCGCTTCCTCCGCACGAAGTGCTCTTCGGCGCCACCCAGCAGGGGTCGAGCTGGCGCGCCTCGCCCAGGCGGTGCGCCGCGATCTCGGTCCCCGGGCCGCCGACCTCGCGGGCGGCGGCTTCTCGAGCTGGGAAGCCGCGCTGCGGTTCTTCGCCGCCCTCGCGGCGACCGAACCCCTGGCGGTCGTCCTCGAGGAGGTCCCGTACCTGCTGCGCTCGACGCCGGGCTTCGCCAGCGTCGTCCAGGCCGTCTGGGATCACCTGCGACCCGGGACCAGGCTCCTGCTGGGACTCACCGGGTCCGCCGTCACCACGATCGAGGAGATGATCGGCCCCAACGGGCCCCTCCGCGGCCGGCCCACCCTCTCGCTCCGCCTCGACCCGCTCGACATCCAGGGCGCCCGGGCGTTCCTGGCCAGGCTGGCCCCCGACGAGCTGATCCAGGCGTACGCCGCGTGCGGAGGCTACCCCCTGCACCTCGCCGCCTGGGACCAGCGAGTGTCCGCGGACGAAAACCTGGAGCGCCTGGCCGGCCGTGCCGGAGCGCTCCTGCTCGAGGATGCGCCCGCGATCATGGGTGAGGAGCTTCCCGGCGCCGGCGGCTACGCCCGCATCCTGGCCGCCATCGGCCGCGGGAAGACGAAGTACGCCGAGATCGCCGCCGAGGCCGGGCAGCGGGTGGAGCATCCGCTGGAGGTGCTGGCCCGAGCCGGCCTCGTCGCCAGGGTGCTGCCCGTGGGAGCGCCCCGCGGCGCGCGGGCGACGTACGCGATCGCGGACACCTACCTGGCGTTCTGGTTCCGCGTGCTCTACTCCGAGATCCCCCTCATCGAGGCAGGGCAGGGCCCGGCGGTGCTCCGCCGCGCGCGGCCACGGTGGGACGACCACCTCGGGCACGTGTTCGAGGAGCTGGCGCGCGACCATGCCCGGCGCCTCGTCCGGTGCGGCGTCCTCCCCGGCGACCTCGTCGTCGGGCGCTGGTGGGCCGCGTCCGGCCAGCCGTGCGAGGTGGATGTCCTGGGCCTCCGCGGCAACCGGGCCGTGCTGCTCGGCCGACCTCGAGGCCTTGCGCCGGAAGACCCCGCGCGTGCCCGATCCCGTGGCCACACCCCTCTACGCCCTGTGGGGCCGGGCCGGCGTCAGGCCCGAGGTCCGCCGAGCTGGCGCGATGGGATTCACCGCCCGGGACGTCGTCGAGGACTGACCGGCGGCGCTACCCGGCCTCCTCCGCGGCGATCTTCCGCACGATCGCCGCGAACCGCTCCACCGGCTCCAGGTCGTCGAGCGCCTGCACCACCCGCTCGAGGTCGAGCGCCACGTACGCGTGGACGATGACGTTCCGGAGCCCCGGGCGCTCGGACATGGCGCCACGCTATCACCCGCTCCCGGGCCCCGCCAAGCGGCCGGCAGGCTCCGGGGCGACCCACAGCGTGCCCACGCCGGGAAGATCCAGGGGCCGGTAGCCCCGCGCCTGCGCGTACTCGACCAGCGGCGGCTCCTGGCGCTCCTCGAACCCCACCAGGATGCCTCGGGGCGGCCGCGCCGCCACGAACTCGGGAAACTCCTCCGGGGAGACGATGCCGAGCCGCTTCCGCCGCTCCTTCGGCACCAGGTGGCCGGAGCGCCACGCGAACGGCCCCGTGGCGAACTCCGGGTAGATCCTCATCCCACCTTCCAGGGCCCACGTGGGGGCCATGGTGAGCACGGGCCCCTCCCCCACCGCTCCCCGGATCTCGCGGGCCACCGCGCGCACGTACGTGGGGAACCACTCGCGCGGCCGCAGCAGGAGCCCTGGCTCCCGGTAGTCCTTGTAGCCGTACGCCAGCGCCGCGGCAACCAGCACGCCGAAGACCCTCACGTGGACGCCAGGCGACCCGCCACGCGCGCACCGCCAGGCGAGCCCCAGCACCACCGCGAGCACCGCGAACGGCACCGGCGCGTAGAGGTACTGGTAGAAGGTGGGCGTCGCGACCAGCGAGCCGCCCAGGAGGAAGGGGATCACCAGCAGCGCCAGGCGGAGGCCCAGGAGGCCGCCGCCCTCCGGGCCTCGCCGGAGCACCTTCGTCCACGGCACGAAGATGGCGAGGCCCACCACGAGGGCCAGGTTCCCCGGCTCGCCCACCACCTCCTTGAGGTAGCGGAGCTTGCCGGCGAAGGTCATCGCCTCCCGGTGGCCGATCTCGATCTTCTGGAGCGTGCTCGCCGTCCGGTACGCGAAGTTCCCGAACAGGAACTGCTCGGGCGCGACAGCGAGCAGGGCCAGCGCCGGCAGGAGCCCCAGCGTCACGCCGCCCGCGAAGGCCCCGAGCAGCGCCAGCCTCCGGCGCGCGGGGCCCCCGCCCGCCGCCGCGACCACCA
>JBBIOF010000409.1:0-3253 GCA_037443505.1 Candidatus Rokuibacteriota bacterium | reverse complement strand
TGCCCGCCGTCCCGCGGAGCCTCCCCCGCGGTCTCCCCGGCCCCGGCGCGGGCGGCGCCGGCGGGCTCCGACCTGCGCCGGGCCGCCAGCCGGCGGAGGACCAGCCCGCCGATCCCGTCGGGCGCCACCAGCACGAACAGGACGAAGATGACGCCGAAGGGGATCATCCAGTGCTCGGTCCAGGAGCTCAGGAGGTCGCGGGCCAGGACGAAGACCAGCGCGCCCACCGCCGGGCCGAAGAAGGTCTGCACGCCCCCGATGAGCGTCATCATCACCACGACCCCCGAGGTGCTCCAGTGGAGCATGTCCACGGAGTTGTACCGGAAGATGAAGGCGGAGAGGGCCCCGGCCAGCCCCGCGAAGGCCCCGGAGACGACGAAGCTCGCCACGGTGTAGAGCCGGGTGTTGTAGCCCAGGCAGGCCGCCCGCTGCTCGTTGTTGCGGATGGCCTTGAGCACGCGCCCGAACGGCGAATCCACCGCCCTCCACAGGAGGTACGTGGCCGGCACCACCAGGGCCGCCGTGAACCCGTAGTAGGCCAGGTCCGGCTCGATGGGCAGCCCGAGCGGCGCGATGCGGCGCATCCCGCCCAGGCCGAACTCCCCGCCGGTGAGGTCCCGCCACTCGAAGACCACGAAGTACGCCAGCTGGGCGAAGGCCAGCGTCAGCAGGCTGAAGTAGATCCCCCGGGCCCGGCAGATGAGCCCGCCCACCACGGCGGCCGCCGCGGCGCTCACCAGGGGCGCCAGCAGCACGGGGCCCAGCGTGGAGGGCAGGAGCTTGAGCTGGAGGAGGGCGGCCGCGTAGGCGCCGATGCCGTAGTACGCCGCGTGGCCGAAGGACAGGCGCCCGGTGTACCCCAGCAGGAAGTTGAACGCGGTCGCCAGGAGCATCATCACCAGGATCTCGGTGGCGAGCCCCACGGTGGAGCCGAGCAGCACCACCGTGGCCGGCAGCGCGGCGACGCCGGCGACGTACCAGACGAAGGGATGGATCCGGCGGCTCAATCGAACCGCTCCCAGGTCTCGCCCATGAGCCCGCGCGGGCGCAGGAGGAGCACCAGGGCCATGAGGACGTAGACCATCAGGTCGGAGGCGATGGGCCACACCGCCACGGTGAGCCCCACGATCTCGCCCACCAGCAGGCCGGCCACCACCGCGCCCCAGAAGCTCCCCAGCCCGCCGATGACCACCACCGCGAAGGAGGGCAGCAGCGCCGACGTCCCCATGGCCGGGTGCACGCCCCAGAGGGGCGCGGCCAGGACGCCGGCGGCGGCCGCCATGAAGGTGCCGATCCCGAAGACCAGCGTGAAGATGTTCGACAGGTCGATGCCCATCATCTGGACCATCTCCGGGTCGCGGCTGCCCGCCCGGATGATCCGCCCGTAGGGCGTGCGGGCGAGGAAGAGCCAGATGGCCGTCAGCACCAGCAGGGTGACGACGAGGACGAAGCTCCGGTAGGCCGGGTACTCGAGGGAGCCCAGGCGGAGCGACCCCGAGAACGCCCGCGGGATGCCGAACGGAAGCCCGGCCGGGCCCCACACGACGCGGATTGCCTGCTCGATGATCAGGGCGAGGCCGAAGGTGAGGAGGAGCCCGAGGCCCGGGTCGCCCCGGTAAACGCGGCGCAGGAGGGTTGCCTCCAGCGCCATCCCCAGCAGCGCCACCACCAGGGGCGAGACGGCCAGGGCCGCCCCGAAGCCCAGGGCCGGCCCGAGGCCGGTGGCCAGGTACGCGCCCAGGGCGAACAGGACGCCGTGGGCGAAGTTCACCACGCCGATCATCCCGAAGATGATCGACAGGCCCAGCGCCATGAGCACGTACAGCGCGCCCAGGACGAAGCCGTTGAGCAGCTGGGTGACGAGCTGGTCCACGGACGGACGACCCCCGGCTCGCGGCGCCGGGGCCCCGACCGCTCAGGCCGGCCTCAGGCCGGCTCGAGCCCCTTGCAGGGCATCTCGCCGGCCTTGCCGGCGATCGACTCCAGGTCCTCGTTCCGGCCGGGCACCTCCGCCATGACGGCGAAGAGGTCCCACTCGTCCTCCGCTTCCTGCCGCTTCTTGGCCCGCATGATGTAGAGGGGCTGCATGAGCTGGTGGTCCAGCGCGCGGTAGTAGAGCGGGCGGCCCTTGAAGCCGTCGAACTTCATCTTCTCGATGGCCTCCACCATGGCCCGGCCGTCGGTGGAGCCCGCCGTCCGGATCGCCTCCACCACCGTCCGGACGCCGATGTAGCCCTGCCAGGAGTTGTTCTCGGGCGGCTTGCCGAACTTCCTGGTGAACCGGGCGGTGAACTCGGGCGAGCCCGGCGTCTTCTGCTTGTAGTACCAGAGGCCGGCCCACACGCCGGTGAACGTGTCGATCCCCATGTTCCAGGCGTCGGACTGGTTGATGGTGTACCCGGAGACCTCGATCCGGTCGCGCAGGCCGAACTCCTTGTACTGCTTGAGGAGGTTCACCAGCGGGATGCCGCCCACGCAGAAGAATGCCAGGTCGGGCCCGGCCGCCTTCAGCTTGTTGAGGTGGGCGCTGAAGTCCGCCGTCTCCAGCGGGACGTTGTCGGTGCCCACCACAGTGCCCCCGGAGGCCCGCAGCATGGCGCCAACCTTCTCGGCGGCGAACTGGGCGGCCGGCGTGGAGTGGTTGATGAAGTACCAGCGCTTGCCCCGGTTCTTCACCAGCCAGGGGACCAGGGCGTTCGCCATCTGCGTCATGCTGTGGTCGATGGCGAAGACGTACCGGTGGCAGCGCTGGCCGTCGTTGTTGCCGGCGGTGTTGACGTAGACCACCTTGCGCTGCTGGGCCAGGTCGCCCACGGCGAACGCCTCGGCCGACAGGATGCCGCCCACCAGGCAGTGGACGCGGTCGCGGTCCAGGAGCTTGGTGGCCTTCTGGACGGCCACGGCGGGGTTGGCCTGCGTGTCCTCGAGGATCATCTCGACGGGCCGGCCGTTGACGCCGCCCTGCTGGTTGTACTCCTCCACGGCGAGCTGCGCGCCCATGATCTCGTAGGCGCCGAGGTAGGCGTACACGCCGCTGCGGTTGGTGGGATACCCGATCCTGATCGGCTCCTTGCCCTGGGCGCGGGCCACCAGGGGCCCGGCCGCCGCACCAGCCGTGGCGAGCCCGGCCATCCTCAGCAGGGCACGGCGGCTGACGCGCGTGGGCTGCCGCACGGTTCCTTCCTCCATGCGAGTCCTCCCTCTGGACGATCGGCGGCGCTCGCGGGCGCCGACGTCGGACGCTCCGGATTGA
>JBBIOF010000408.1:0-3255 GCA_037443505.1 Candidatus Rokuibacteriota bacterium | reverse complement strand
CGCACGCGCCGCTGCACGACCTCGCGTGCGCCCTGGCCGCCGGGGACCGGCCCGGAGCCGCACTGGACGCCGCGCGGCGGCTGGTCCGCCTCGGCCACTCGTCGGGCTGGGACATGCTCGCGGGGTTCATGGCGGGCCTGGCGGGCCTGCCCGACGTTTGACGTTCGCGGTACAGTGACGGAGCGACCATCTCCAGCGGAGGCGAGTCCTTGGATCCCTACAGGCTGCCACGAACCGTCGTCCCGAGCCGCTACGAGATCCGTCTCGAGCCCGACCTCACCACCGCCTCGTTCACGGGGACGGAGACGGTCACGGTGACCGTCCACGAGCCCACCGCCGAGATCGTGCTGAACGCCGCGGAGCTGGCCGTCACCGAGGCCGCGATCACCGGCGGCGCGGGCGAGAGCTACCGGGGCGAGGTGGCGCCGGACGAGCCCGCCGAGCGCTGCCGCATCGGCTTCCCCGCGCGCCTCGGGCCCGGCACGTGGCTGCTGCGCCTGGCCTTCCGGGGCACGCTCAACGACAAGCTCCGCGGCTTCTACCGCTCCACCTACAAGGACCCGAGCGGCGCCACGCGGGTGCTGGCGGCCACCCAGTTCGAGGCCACCGACGCGCGCCGGGCTTTTCCCTGCTGGGACGAGCCTGCCTTCAAGGCCGTCTTCTCGTGCTCGCTCGCCATCGACCCGGCGCTCACGGCCGTCTCCAACACCCCCGTCGTCTCCGAGCGGCTGGAGCACGGCCGCAAGGTGGTGCAGTTCGCCGACACGATCCGCATGTCCACCTACCTGGTGGCGTTCGTGGTGGGGGAGCTGGAGGCCACCGACCCGGTGATGGTGGGACGCACCCCCGTTCGGATCTGGTGCGTGCCCGGCAAGCGACGGCTCACCGGCTTCGCCCGGGAGATCGCCGCCGCCTCGCTGCGCTTCTTCGAGGGCTACTACGGCCTGCCCTACCTGGGCGACAAGCTCGACCTGCTGGCCATCCCCGACTTCGCGGCCGGCGCCATGGAGAACCTGGGCGCGATCACCTTCCGCGAGACGGCGCTCCTGGTGGACCCGGCGGCAGCCACCCACGCCGAGCTGGAGCGGGTGGCCGACGTGGTGGCCCACGAGAACGCCCACATGTGGTTCGGCGACCTGGTGACCATGTCGTGGTGGAACGGCATCTGGCTCAACGAGGCCTTCGCCACGTTCATGGAGATGCTGGCGGTGGACGACTGGAAGCCCGAGTGGCGGCGGTGGACCACCTTCGGCGTGTCCCGCGCGGCCGCCTTCGCGGTGGACGGGCTGTGGTCCACGCGCCCCATCGAGTTCGAGGTGCGCGCCCCCCGCGACGCCGACGCCATGTTCGACGTGCTCACCTACGAGAAGGGGGCGTCGGTGCTCAGGATGCTGGAGCAGTACCTGGGGCCCGACGTCTTCCGCGAGGGCGTCCGGCAGTACCTCCGCGCACACCAGTACGCCAACGCCGACACGGGGGACCTGTGGGCCGCCCTCGGCCGGGCCTCGGGCGCGCCCATCCCCGAGGTGATGGACGGCTGGATCTTCAAGCCCGGGTTCCCCCTGATCGGCGTCCGGCGCGACGGGGACGCGCTGGTCCTCGCCCAGCAGCGCTTCGCCTACCTGCCCGAGCCGCCGCCGTGGGTCACGGCGCAGGGAGGGCGTGACCAGCGCTGGCAGGTGCCCCTCCAGGTGCGGGTGAGCGCGGCGGGCCGGACCACGACCCGGCGCCTGCTGCTCACCGACGCGGAGACGCGGCTGCCGGTGGAGGGCCCCCTGGAGTGGGTCCTCGTCAACGAGGGCGGCCACGGCTTCTACCGGGTCCACTACGCCCCCGACCTGCTGCACGCCCTCCTCCACCGGCTCGACGACCTCGCCCCCATCGAGCGGTTCAACCTGGTGGGCGATGCCTGGGCCGCGGCCGTCGCGGGGCTCATGCCGGTGGCGGAGTACCTGGAGCTGGCCACCCGGTTCCACGGCGAGCGCGACCGCAACGTGTGGACGCTGATCCTCTCGTCCCTGCACGCGCTCAACCGCATCGCGGCGGACGCCGACCGGCCGCGCCTGGAGGCGTTCGCGCGGAACCTCCTGGCCCCCGCCGTGGCCGACCTCGGCTGGGCGCCCCGGGCCGGCGAGGACGAGCTGACCCGCCAGCTCCGCGGCGACCTGCTGCGGGCCATCGGCACGCTGGGCAACGACCACGCGGTCCAGGCCGCCGCCGCCGACCGCTACGCCCGGCACCTCCAGGACCCCGGCGCGGTGGACCCCAACGTGCTCCCCGCCCTGATCGCGATCCTGGCCCACGCGGGCGACGCCGCCCGTTACGAGGAGTTCCTGGGGCGCTACCGCGGCGCGTCCACGCCGCAGGAGGAGCAGCGCTACCTCTACGCGCTGGCGGGGTTCCGGCCGGCCGCCCTGCTCCAGCAGACGCTGGAGCGGACCACCAACGGCGAGATCCGCACGCAGGACGCCCCCTTCGTGGTGCGCACGCTGCTCACCAGCGTGTACGCGCGCGAGCTGGCGTGGGACTACGTCAAGCGGCACTGGGACGCGATGGACCGCCTGTATCCCAAGCACGGGCTCCGTCGCATGTGCGAGGGGATCACCGGCCTGGCCACGCCCGAGCTGGAACGGGACGTCCACGCGTTCTTCGGGGCGCGGAAGATCGACCTGGGCGGCAAGACGCTCGAGCAGTACCTCGAGCAGCTCCGGGTGGCGGTGGCGCTTCGCGAGCGGGAGGGCGGGGCGCTGTCGGCCTACCTCGGCCGCTTCGCCTAGACCGCGCGGGGCCCCCGAAGGTCCCGGCCCGGGAGGCCCGGCTAGGACCCGCCCGGCAGGGGGTGCAGCGCATCCGGGGACGCGCCGCTGATGGAGGGCGTGAGGTCGAGCGAGGTCGGGCCGTCGTCCCGCACGGCGACGCTGGTGTCCCAGAGCCGCACGGGGCCCACCTGCGCCATGAGGCGGTACCGCCCCGGCACCACGCCGTCGATCCGGTAGGGCTCGTTCAGGCGCACCCGCGTGGCGTAGCGGCGGCCGCGCGTCGCCGGACCGTCACCCTCGAGGAGGATCTGGAGGAGCGGCCGGGGCCGGTCGGGATCGAGGCGCGCCCATTCCGTCCGGCCCTGGAGCAGCCCCGCCCCGGGCTCCCGCCCCCGGCGGCAACGCCCCTCATCCGCCCTCGCCGCCCGACGACCGCCCGCGCCACCGAACCCCGCGCACCCCAGCGGCCGCCCCGCTAAACAATCAAGCTCCCCGC
>JBBIOF010000407.1:0-3260 GCA_037443505.1 Candidatus Rokuibacteriota bacterium | reverse complement strand
CCCCGTCGTCGGCGATGTAGCGCCAGGCGCTCACGGTGCGGGCTCCTCCATCCGGTACGCCGCCGGGTCGGGCTTGAAGGCCCGGGGCAGCCAGGGCGGGCGGCGGAGCCCGCCGGGCCCCGGCGCCGGGCGCGTCATCGCCAGCCACTCGCGGTAGACCTGGAACGACCTCTCCGTGTCCACGAACACGTCGCCGTGCTGGTCCTCCGGCGCTGCCCGGGACACCCGCACCTTCTGGTGCCAGCAGTGCTGGCCCGACAGCGGGTCGGGCTGGACCGGGAACGCCAGGTTCTGGTGCACGCCGGCCTCCTCCCACCAGATGCGCGCCGAGTCCGGGTCGTCGCTGGCGAAGGGGCGGATGCCCCGGACGCGGCGCATCCGCCACCGGCCCGGGCCCTCCTGCTCCAGCTTCACGAGCGCCGTGGACCACCGCTCGCCCGTGCCCTCGGCCAGCCGCCAGCGACCCAGGTGGTGCGAGCACGCCACGACGCCCGGCCGCACGCCGTCCGTCACCCAGACCCGGTCCACGAAGTAGCCGATGGCCGTCTCCACCCTCACCAGGTCGCCCGTCGTCACCCCCACCCGCGCCGCGTCCTCCGGGTGCATCCACACCGGGTTCGCGTGCGAGATCTCGTAGAGCCACTTGGCGTTGCCCGACCGCGTGTGGATCAGCGTCGGCAGCCGGAACGTCGGCACCAGCGCCATCTCCCCCCGGGCACGGTCCAGCCGCGACCAGTGCACCTGGCTCGGGATGTAGCCCGGGACCGCCTGCTCCCCCCACCGCCACTCCTTGAGCGTCCGCGAGAAGAACTCCAGCCGGCGCGAGGGCGTGGGGAAGCCCACGCGGGGCACCCCGTCGATCTCCACCCCGATGGGCTGGCCGCCCCGGGTGATCACCCCGGTCACGGCGTCCACCGTGGCGCCCTCAAGGTCACGCGCGCCGAGCACCTCGTCGTGCGTCCCGTACACGCCCTCCTCCACCAGGAAGGCGCCGTACCGGCGCATGTACTGGAGCGGCGTGAGCCCCTCCCGGGCGGCGGCCTCCGGCAGGCCGGGCACCGAGTGCTCGAAGATCCACCGGTAGAATTCCTCCACCGTGAGCTTCTCCCCGGGCCGGTAGGGCGACTCGAAGTACTGCCGGATGCCCAGCTTGCCGTCCGGGTCGATCCGCCACGACAGCTCGATCCAGAACTCGTCCTCCTCCCACACCTGGCCGATCCCCGCCGCCTCGTGCGCCTGCCACGTCCACTCGAACCGCCGCCCCTGCCGCTCCAGCCACACCCTGAGCACCGGCTGCCGGAAGCCGATCCAGCGCGCCGCGTGCGTCTCCTGGGACATGAGGTCGTGCCGCTCCGAGGCGTGCCCCATGGGCAGCACGTAGTCGGCGAACTGCGCCGTCTCGCTCCAGGTGGGCGTCAGGCACGCGTGGCGCTCCACCTTCCGCTCGTCCGTGAGCATCTCGATCCACGCCATGCCGTCGGGGTTGGTCCAGACGGGGTTGTAGACGCGGGTGAAGTACATCGCCAGCTTGCCGCGCCCCTCCCGGAGGAAGTGCGGCAGCAGGAAGCTCATCTCGAAGAACGCCAGCGGGTACTCCCGCGGCATCAGCAGCTCGCTCCACACCCGCGCCGGCGGCGGCATCATCGGCGGCGCGGGGACGATCTTGTGGGCCAGGTTGGGCGCGGTGCCGCCGGGCGTGCCCACCGAGCCCGTCAGCACCACCAGCAGCTCCAGCGCCCTCGCCACCTGCCAGCCGCCCAGGTTGCCGGCCGCCGCGTTCCGCCACACGTGGGTGGCGAGCCCCCCGCGCACCCGCCCTAGCGCCTCCGCGATCTCCACGATCCGCGCCGCCGGGATCCCCGTCTCCCGCTCGGCGAACTCCGGCGTGTAGCGCGCGTAGAGCTCCTCCAGGGCGCGCTCGAACGCCTCGTAGGTCAGGGGCAGGTCGGGCCGCTCCTCGCGCAGGTACTCCGCCCAGTTCACCCACCGCCGCACGAACTCCCGGTCGTACCGCCGCTCCAGGATCAGCAGGCAGGCCAGCGCCAGCAGGAGCGCGGCCTCGGTGCCCGGCCACGGCGCCAGCCACCAGTCGGCCATGGACGCCGTGTTGCTCAGCCGCGTATCGATCACGCAGAGTCTGGCGCCCCGCAGCCTGGCCTCCACGATCCGCTGCGCGTGGGGGTTGAAGTAGTGGCCCGCCTCCAGGTGGGAGCTCAGCAGCAGGATGAACTGCGCCCGCGCGTGGTCCGGCGACGGCCGGTCGGCGCCCATCCAGAACGCGTAGCCCGCCCGCGCCCCGGCGGAGCACACGTTGGTGTGGCTGTTGTGGCCGTCGATCCCCCAGGCGTGGAAGACGCGCTGCAGGTAGATCAGCTCGTGGCCGGGCCGGCCCAGGTGGTACATGACCTCCTGCGGCCGCCCCTCGAGCAGCGCCTGGCGGATGCGCCTGGCGATGTCGTCCAGCGCCTCGTCCCAGGTGACCCGCTCCCACTGGCCCCCACCCCGCGGGCCCCTGCGGCGCAGCGGGTAGCGGATCCGCTCGGGGTCCTGCACCTGGTTGAGCGTGGCCGGGCCCTTGGCGCAGTTGCGGCCGCGGCTGCCCGGGTGCATGGGGTTGCCCTCGAACTTCTCGATCCGCCCCGTCGCGCGTTCCACGTACGCGAGCAGGCCGCAGGCCGCCTCGCAGTTGAAGCAGATCGTGGGGATGAGCGCGTAGCGGCGCGGCACGCGCCGCGGCCAGGCGACCGGGTCCAGCTCCTCCCAGTCGTCCCAGCGGTCCACCGGCGGGTAGCTGCCGAGCCCGCCGGAAAGCTCGCGGGCGGCGGGGTGAAGGGGCTCGGGGGACGGTCGGCTCATGGCCACCTCTCAGCTCAGCGGCACCGCCTGGCCGGCCCTCACCCACAGGTCCTCCCACAGCCAGAGCCCGGCCAGGGCCAGGACCGCAGCCGGGCCGGAGAGCGCGGGGACCAGGCCCAGGAGCGCCAGCGGCAGCAGCGTCCCCGCGCCCACGGCGCCCAGCCAGAAGCGCGCGCTCCACGGGCCCCGCGTGAGCAGCCGCGCGGCGCGTGCGGCGTCCAGGCTCGCATGGCAGCCCGCCATCTCGCTGAGGAGCAGCACCGCGTGCCCGGCCAGCCCACCCGCCAGGACCAGGGCCAGCACCCGCCGGCCCGCCCCGTCACCCGCCACGACGTCCACCAGGAGGAGGCTCGCCGCGCCGGGCCCGACGGCGGCCACCAGCAGGGGGGGGGGCAGCAGCGGGG
>JBBIOF010000406.1:0-3262 GCA_037443505.1 Candidatus Rokuibacteriota bacterium | reverse complement strand
CCCGCCCCAGTCCCCAGGCGAGCAGCCCCAGGGCCACGAGCGCGGCCTTGAAGAGGAGCGCTCCGGCCACCAGCTCCGGCGCGCTCGCACGGGCCGGCCCCACCAGCGCGCCCAGCATCCAGCCAGCCGGCAGGAACAGGCCTCCCAGGACCAGGACGGCGCCCGGCAGGAGGGCAGTCACCGGGAGCCGCGCTCCGCCCGGTCCGGGCGTGCCCGCGCCTCGCGCCACGCCGTCACGCGGTTGTAGACGACGGCCACGAAGTAGCCGCCGAGGAACCCCACCACGAAGCCGTAGGCGCAGCCGATCAGGCTGCCGGGGAAGGTGACCTGGTAGCCGGGGAAGAACTGCGCCAGCAGGCCCAGGTGCGGTCCGACGACCGGCCCGCCCTTGATCACCAGCCAGTTCGTGCTGACGAAGATCATGAGGCCCACCACGATGCCGGTGACGATGCCCTGCGCCATGGCATTGAGCCGCACCATGCGGGTCAGGACGACCTCCTCGAGCGCCCTGTCCTGGAGCACCACGGTCACCTCCCGTCTCAGAGGTATTCGAGGAACCGGCGGAGCAGGCGGCGCTCCTCGCGCCGGTGCGCGACGGCCATGGTGAGGAAGAGCAGGGTGTTCCTGAGGAGCGCGAAGGTCCAGCCGCCCGCGTAGCCGGCCAGGAAGCCCCAGAGGAGCCCCACCACGGCGCCGGGCCCGGTGACCGTGTAGCCGGGGAAGTACTGCGCCAGCAGCGCGAGGCGCGGGCCCACGGGGTCGCCGCCCTTGAGCACCAGGATCAGGGTCGCGAGGAACAGGGCGATCCCGGCCGCGAGGCCCGTCGCCACGCCCAGCGCCACGCGGTCGAGCTTGCGGAACACGCGGGTGATGGCCGCGGCGATCACCGCCTCCAGGTCGTGGGTCTCGACGGGCGTCTCGGCGCGGATCTCCTCGTGGTACTCCTGGTCGGTGTTCACCGCCCAGAGGTCGTTGCGCTGACCCAGGACCATGTTGCGGACGGCGAGCATCCCCGTGAGCATGGCGTGGTCCTGGTTGTTGTAGCGGTGCAGGCCGTTGCGGCCCACGGTCTGGAAGTTCTCGAAGCGGTCCACGAACCCGCGGATCTCCGCCAGGGCGTCGCGGTAGGCCGAGTCGTAGACGGGGTAGGCCCTGGGCACCCGCACCACGCAGCCGTCCTCGATCTCCTCGTAGCGCGCGAGGCCGATCCGCTCGACCTCGCGCCGGGCGAGCTCGATGAGCTCCGCGTCGGGGGTGGTCCAGAGGGCGTCGCCCTCGGTGCAGAAGTACTCCAGCCCCAGGCTGGTCTTGGCCGGGTCGGGCACCATGTGGGGGCTCCAGTTCTTGAAGTTCTGGATGCGGCCCACACGGACGTCGGGGGAGTGGATGTAGATCCAGTTGTCGGGGAAGAGGTCCGGCCGGTCGACGATCAGGCAGACGGTGAGGAAGTCGCGGTAGGTCAGCCGGCGGGCGGCCTCCTGGACCGCGGGGGGCGCGGGCGGGTCGAGCTTCAGGACGAACTCCGTGACCGGCATGCTGGAGATGAAGTCGGTGCCCGCCACGACGTCCTCGCCGCCGTCCCCGGCGACCGCCACGCTGTCGATGCGCCAGCCCGTCCGCTGGATGCGGACCACCGGGGCGTTCAGGCGGACCTCCCCGTGGCGCGCCTGGATCTCGTCCGCCACGGCGCGCCACATCATGCCCGGCCCCAGGCGCGGGTAGTCGAACTCCTCGATCAGGGTCTTGATCGTCTTCCGGGGCTTGAAGAACATGCTGAGGATCGCGGTCCGGAGCGAGAGGTCCTTGATCCGCTGGGCCGCCCACTCCGCCTTGAGCGTCGAGCAGGGGATGCCCCAGACCTTCTCCGTGTAGGTCTTGAAGAAGGTGAGGAACAGCCGCCGGCCGAAGCGGTTGGTGACCCACTGCTCGAACGTGTCCTCGTGCCGGTAGGGGAAGAGCTGCCAGCGCAGGTAGCTCAGGACGATGAGCCCGCCCTGGAGGAAGCCCAGGCCGCGGATGGCGTTCAGGGGCTTCAGGGGGTAGTCGAAGAACCGGTTGCGGTAGTAGATACGCGACAGGCGGGGGCGGCGCAGGAAGTCGCGCCCCAGCACCTCGTGCCACATCTTCTTCACCTCTTCCACCTTGGTGAAGAAGCGGTGCCCGCCCATGTCGAAGTAGAAGCCCCGGTACTGCTCCGTGCGCGCCAGCCCGCCCACCGTCCCGGACTGCTCGAGGACGAGCGGGCGGTGGCCGAGCCGGGTGAGCTCGTAGCCGGCGGTGAGGCCGGCGGGCCCCGCGCCGACGATGACGAACTTCCTGGGCCCCTGGGTCTGGTGGGGGTCGGGCATGGTGCGCCTCAGCCGCGCGGCAGCGAGCGGGACGCCGCCGGCGCCTGGCGGAGCAGCGTCTCGAGCCAGACGAAGGCGTAGCTGGCGCCGCTGTAGAGGAAGTAGAGCCAGTGCAGGGGCACGCAGGCGAGCGCGAACGCCCAGCCCCGCGTCCGCGCGAAGAAGGCGAAGAGCCGGTGGTTGAGGGCCACCACCGCGGCCAGCGGCAGCGCGGCCAGGGCCGCCGCCTCCGGGCGGAGGACGGCCGCGGGCAGCAGGGCCCCGGCCAGGAAGACCAGGCCCACGCACAGGCGCTGGGTGCGCGAGACGTTCAGGTCGTTGGGCGCGTGCCGGGTCTCGCGGATCAGCCGGGCCCAGGGGATGGCACGCCGGGTGACGTCGGTCCACACGACCGACCGGAGGCGCCAGCGCTTGAGGTGAGTGCCCTGGAGCGCCTTGTCGAGCCTGATGCGGTACCCGGCCCGCCGGAGGCGGTAGCCCAGCTCGATGTCCTCGATGGAGGAGGTCGGGAACCGGCGCTCGTCGAAGCCGCCCATCGCCTCGAAGGCGGGGCGGCGCACGGCCCCGCAGCCGGCCCAGAACGTGGAGGCCTCGGGGTTCGCCTGCTGGTGGACCCAGTGGTGGAGCAGGTTGCGGTACTGCGAGACCAGGCCGGTGGCGCGGGGGCGCTCGTCGTACGAGCCGAATACCGCCGCGAGCGCCGGGTCGGCGGCGAAGGCGGCCCGCACGCGGTCCAGGGCGTCCGGCGCCACCACCACGTCGGCGTCCACGAAGAAGAGGACGTCGCCGCGGGCGACCCCGGCGCCGGCGTTCCGCGCGCCGCCCGGACCGCGGTTGGCGCCGAGGCGGACCAGGCGGACGCCGACCCTCTCGGCGACGCGCGGCGTGTCGTCGGTGGAGGCGTCGTCGACCAC
>JBBIOF010000405.1:0-3280 GCA_037443505.1 Candidatus Rokuibacteriota bacterium | reverse complement strand
CCTCACCGTCCCGGGCGACGTCCCGTGCGTGACTCCCGACGAGGTGCGCGCCCTGGCCTCGGCCGTGGCGGGCCCCGCGCCCGCCGTCGCGCTGGTCCCCTCCCGCTCGGGGGCCGGCACGAACGGCGCCGCCCTGGCGCCTCCCGGCGCCATGCCCCTCACCTTCGGCGAGCCGAGCTTCGACAACCACGTGGCGACCGCGCGCCGGCTCGGGCTCGAGCCCCGCTGCCTGCACCTGCCCGGCCTCGGGCTGGACGTGGACGGTCCCGAAGACCTGCGGGCCCTGCTGGGCCGGGGCGCGGCCACCGAGAGCGGGCGGCTCGTGGCCGGCTGGGGGATCGCGAGGCGGCTGGCCACGCGGGCCGAGGCCCGGGGGCCCCGGTGACCCCGCCCCGCTACGAGGTGATCGGCATCACGGGGATCGGCGAGGTCCGTCCCGGGGACGACGTCGCCCGTCTGGTCGCGGACGCCGCCGCCCTGCAGGGCACGCCGCTCCGCACCGGCGACCTCCTCGTCGTGGGCCAGAAGATCGTCTCCAAGGCCGAGGGGCGCCTGGTGCGCCTGGACGACGTCGTGCCCTCGCCGGCGGCCACGGCCATGGCCGGCCAGCTCGGCCGCGACCCCCGCCTGGTGGAGGTGATCCTGCGGGAGTCACGGCGCATCGTCCGCATGGACCGCGGGGTCCTCATCGCCGAGACCCACCACGGCTGGGTGTGCGCCAACGCGGGCGTGGACCAGTCCAACGTGGACCGAGACTGGGTGGCCCTCCTGCCCCAGGACCCGGACCGGTCCGCGCAACGCCTCCGCGAGCGGCTGCGCGACCTGGCCGGCGTGGAGGTGGGCGTGATCGTCGCCGACACCTTCGGCCGGCCCTGGCGCGAGGGACTCACCAACGTGGCCATCGGCGTGAGCGGCATCGCCCCGCTCCGGAGCTACCTGGGCGAGCGCGACCCGGCCGGGCGCGAGCTGCAGGCCACGGTGCTCGCGCTGGCCGACGAGCTGGCCGCCGCCGCGGAGCCCGTGATGGGCAAGCTGAGCCGCGTTCCCGCGGCCGTCGTCCGCGGCCTCTCCCTGGCCGCCAGCGACGAAGGCTCCAAACCCCTGCTGCGCGATCCCGCGCGCGACCTCTTCCGGTGACCATGACCACGACCATCGCGATCCTGGGCGGTACGGGCAAGGAGGGCGCCGGACTGGCGGCCCGCTGGGCCCTCGGCGGCCACACCATCGTCATCGGCTCCCGCGACGCCGAGCGCGCGCGAGCCCGGGCGGCCGAGCTGCGCGGCCTCACGAAGCGCGACGCCATCGACGGAGCAACCAACGCCGAAGCCGCCCGGCGCGGCGACGTGGTGGTGCTGGCCCTGCCCGCCCAGGGGCTGGCCACCACGCTGCCCGAGGTCCGCGAGGCCTGCCGCGGCAAGGTGGTGGTGAGCACGGTGGTGCCGCTCACCTTCGGCGGCCCGCGCCTGTTCACGCCGCCGCCGGCCGGCTCGGCGGCCGAGGAGGCCCAGGCCCTGCTCCCCGAGGCGCGCGTCGTCGCCGCGTTCCACCACATCGCCGCCCACGAGCTGGCCGAGACGGGCCACGGCATCGACAGCGACCTCCTCCTCTGCGGCGGCGACGCCGAGGCCAAGCAGGTGGTGGTGGAGCTGGGCCGCGCCATGGGCCTCCGCGCCCTCGACGCCGGCCCGCTGTCCAACGCGGGCCCGCTGGAGGGCATCACCGCCCTGCTGGCCACCCTCAACCGGCGCTACCGGACGAAGAACGCCGGCATACGCATCACCGGCCTGTGAGGCGCCCGTGACCGACACGCCCGTCGTCGTCGCCCACCCGAGGCTCGAGGCCTTCATCGCGGAGGTGCTCGAGGCCATGACGATGCCCCGGCCCCGCGCGGAGCTCACGGCCCGCCTGATGGTTCGCACGGACCTCCGGGGCGTGGACTCCCACGGCATCGACATGCTGCCGCGCTACCACGAGTGGTGGCAGGGCGGCTTCATCGACATGGCCGCCGATCCGGAGGTCGTCCGCGACGACCTGGCCACCGCGCTCATCGACGGCCGCAAGGGGCTCGGCCACCACGTCTCCACGCTGGCCATGGCGCGGGCCATCGACAAGGCCCGGACGTACGGGATCGGGATCGTGGCAGTCCGCAACTCCAACCACTACGGGGCCGCGGCGAACTACTCCATGATGGCGCTGGAGCACGACATGATCGGGCTCAGCACCACCAACTCGGCCTACGTCGCCATGGTGCCGACGTTCGGGCGCAAGGCCATGATCGCCACCAACCCGCTGTCGTTCGCGGCGCCCGCCGGCCGTCACGCGCCCTTCGTGCTGGACATGGCGACCACCACCGTGGCCATCGGCAAGATCCGGGTGGCCACGCGGTGGAAGCGGCCCATCCCGGCCGGCTGGGCCCTGGACGACCGCGGCACGCCCACCACGGACCCGGTCGCCGCCATGCGCCACCGCCTGCTGTCGCCGCTGGGGGGCAGCCGGGAGCTGGGCGGCCACAAGGGGTACGGCCTGGGCGTGATGGTGGACATCCTCTCCGGGGTGCTGAGCGGCGGCGTCTACGGCGACCTCTTCTACCGGAGCGACCGCCAGGAGCGGCGCGTCCACGACGTGGGGCACTGCTTCGCCGCCATCGACCCCGCCCGCTTCCGGCCCCTGGAGGAGTTCAAGCGCGACATGGACGACCTGTTCGAGGCGCTCGAGGCCTCGCCGAAGGCCGAGGGACAGGCGCGGATCTACGTGGCCGGACAGCCCGAGGCGGAGTGCGAGGCGCGGCGCCGCCGCGAGGGCATCCCGCTGGCGCCGGCGCTGGTCGAGCAGGTCAACGCCATCGCGGCCTCGCTGGGGGTGGCGCCCCTGGCCTGACGCCGGCCGGGGAGCGATCCTGGCTAGCGCCGCGAGACCGCGAGACCCAGGTAGACGACGGCGGCGCCCAGCAGGAGAGTGACGCGGTCGAGCCGGGCGATGGCCCGGAGCGCCGGGGCCGGGTCCTCCCCCTGGCGGAGCGCGCGGGCCAGGCGCGGCACGCCGGCGAAGTCGCGGTGCCCGGCGAGTGCCACCAGCGCCACCACCAGGAGGAACTTCCCGGCCAGCAGCACGCCCGCCCCGCTCTCCATCACCCGCTCGACCGGGCCGAGCCCCGTGACGTTGTGGAAGCCGGTCAGCACCACCAGGGCCAGGGCCGTCCAGCCGTGGGGCGAGCCCGCCCCGCACCGTCCGCGCAGGCCGCGGCCCCGCCCCGCCCCCCGGCGGGCCTCCGCACCTGGGG